>DASRBJ010000217.1:0-7536 GCA_035653695.1 Sphingomicrobium sp. | reverse complement strand
GCACGACAACCCGTCCGCCGCGCGCGAGGTCCATGACGAGGAGGTCGTCCGCAGGGATCGTGCGCCAGGCGCTTGCCGGAGCCGCGGCGACGATGTCGTTCGGCGTGAGCAGCTTCTGCGGCGGGGCCGCGGCCAGCAGGAAAGCACTCGCGCTCAGCAAAAGCAGGTGTCGCATGCCCATTGTTGTAATCCGGCTGAGACAGGGGTCCAGTCCTGGGTTCCTGCCTTCGCAGGAACACGGTAAGCGACCGCCATGTACAGTGCCACATTGATGCTGCTGGGCTCGGGCGAGCTGGGCCGCGAATTCGTCATCGCCGCCAAGCGTCTCGGCTGCCGCATCATCGCATGCGACCGCTATGCCAACGCGCCCGCGATGCAGATGTCGGACGCTTGCGAGGTCTTCCCGATGCTGGACGGCAAGGCGCTCCGCAAGGCGGTCGAAAAGCACAAGCCGGACGTGATCGTCCCCGAAATTGAGGCGATCGACACCGAAGCGCTCGCCGCGCTCGAGAAGGAAGGCTGGCATGTCGCGCCGTCGGCAAAGGCGGTGCAGCTGACCATGAACCGCGACGGAATTCGCGACTTCGCCACGCGCGAAGTGGGGCTCTTCACTTCGAAATACCGCTTCGCCGAAACCCGCGAGGACGCCATAGCCGCAGCCGGAGAGGTCGGCCTTCCCTGCGTGATCAAGCCGGTGATGTCGAGCTCGGGCAAGGGCCAAACGACGGTCAGGAAAGCCGAGGAGGTCGGTCAGGCCTGGGACTATGCCGTCGCCAACATGCGGGGCGACCGGCCGCGCGTGATCGTCGAGGAATTCGTCAAGTTCGACAGCGAGATCACGCTTCTGACCGTCGCGACCAAGGACGGCGTGATCTTCTGTGCGCCGGTCGGGCATCGGCAGGAGCTCGGCGACTATCGGGAAAGCTGGCAGCCGGCAGGCATTCCGCAGGAGGCGCTGCAGTCCGCGCGCTTCCAGGCGCGCAAGATCGTCGAGGCGCTCGGCGGTTACGGGATTTTCGGAGTCGAGTTCTTCGTGCGTGGCGACCAGGCGATCTTCTCCGAGCTTTCGCCCCGGCCGCACGACACGGGCATGGTGACCCTGATCAGCCAGTTCCCCAATCAATTCGAGCTCCACCTGCGCGCAATCCTCGAGCTTCCGATTCCGTCGATCGAGCCCATCGGCCCCTCGGCTTCGGCGGTGATCCTGGCGTCGCGGGAAGCGGACGAATTCTCGTACGATGGGGTCGCCGAAGCCCTCGCCTTGGGATCGCCGCGCCGTCCGGTGGACCTGCGCATCTTCGCCAAGCCCAAGACACTCAAGAACCGCCGCATGGGAATCGCGCTCGCGCGCAGCGACAATGCCGAGGATGCGGTCGAACGCGCCAAGGCCGCAGCCTCTCGCGTCAAGATTCGTTATTAGCTTCGAGGAGAAGCCATGCGCCGCAAATTGCTGATCGCGTCTTTAGCAAGCCTTGCCCTCGCGGGCTGCAACAACGACCAGGGCCAGACCAACCAGCCGAAGATCAAGGTCCGCGGGTCGGAGCAGGAGCGGCTGCACGAGCTCGACGCATTCAACCTCGCGATCGCGCTCAAGCATGCGATCTACGACGCCGGATACACGTGCAAGCGCGTGACCGACGGCGGCTATATCGGCGAGTACAAGAACCTCGACATGTGGATGGCGCACTGCGTCTATGACAACGCGCCGCCGCGCGACTGGGCGATCTTCACCGGTCCCGATGGGAGCGCGCAGATCCGTGATTGCAAGGACATCCCCGGTACGGGCCTGCCGGACTGCAAGGTCAAGCAGCGGCCCAAGGGCTCGTTCACCGAACCGGTGACCCAGTCAGCGAAGAAGTAGGTTCAGCCGCTAGGACGGGTTGCACTGGCGAGTTTCCTTATACTCGCCGTTCTTCGTCATTTCCTTGATGGTGACGCAATTGCCCTGCCGCGCTTCCTCGCGCCAGCTGCCGTCCGGATTGGTGACCCGGTTGCCGCTCTTGGGAACGCGCTTGCCGTCCTTCAGCTGATAGTTCCAGCCTTTCGGCGTCTGCTGACTTTGCTGGGCGACTGCGACGGTGGCGAACCCTGCCGCACCGACGAGCCCCGCGGCGCCCAGCACCAGCATCCTCTTGCCCACGCGAATCTTCATAAGTTCCTCTTAGCGCAGCCGGGCTTAACCGCCACTGACGGTCGTTCCCCGACCGAAACGGCTCAAGCCGCGGCTCTTTCGAGGACTAATGTCGGGATTCCGACGGCAAATCTCAAGCCGCCGAGAGGGGATTAACCTTGGCGAGCTGGTCGTCAGAGCTCGCCCAGAGCTCAGCCTTGGCGGACGTCTCCGGTCAGAAGTCCGCCGGACTTCAGCCCTGCCGCGCCTTGAACCGACGGTTCGTCTTGTTGATCACGTAAGTGCGGCCACGGCGACGGATGACTCGGCAGTCCCGGTGGCGCGACTTCAACGACTTCAGGGAATTGCGAATCTTCATGGCCGGGCGCCTGCTCGTGTCTCGTTCGTAAGGTTGTCGGAAAGGTCCGTGGACCGGCGGCTCACCTAGAGAGCAGTGTCCGTCAAGTCAAGGAGCAGCGGCGCAGCTCCGGACCCAAGTCCGCCCCGCCACCGTTGAACCCGCATGGCCTGGGACGTCATCTTCTTCATCGCGGGCGCGATCCTTGCGTGGCTGACTTTACGCGACGTGTTCGACACGGTCGTCGTCCCGGGCGGAAGCCGCGCCTCGCTCCGCGTCACGAAGAGGGTCGGCCTCGTGCTGCTGGTGATCTGGAAGCGCCTGCGGGGCCGCAATCGCGGCATCTCGCACGCCTTCGCTCCCTTGGTGCTGGTCAGCTCCTTCGTCATCTGGATGAGCCTCCTCGCGCTTGCGTTCGGGCTGATGGCCTATGCCATGCGCACCCACTTCGAGCCGCATCTCGAAAGCCTGCCGGAAGCCGTTTTCATGGTCGGCAGCGCAATCGTGACCATCGGCCTTACGGGCGAGAACGTGCTCGGCGCCGGCCGCTGGATCATCCTTGCAAGCGGCTTCTGCGGCCTCGCAGTGATGACCATGGCCGTCACTTACTTGCTCGAAGTGCAGAACAGCATCACGCGCCGGGACATCGGCATCATCAAGCTCAATACTTCGGCCGGGCAGCCGCCGTCGGCGCTGACCTTGCTCGAACGCTATGCCGCCATCCGCCACAAGCGCGGGCTCCCAGAAGTTCTCGAAGAAGGCCGCAATTGGTGCGCGACGGTGCGTCAAAGCCATTCGGCTCACCCCTCGTTGATCTATTTCCAGTCGACGTCGACGGGCGCAGGCTGGGCCGCCGCATTGGGCGCCCTGCTCGATCTCAGCCTCTTCGCAGAGTTCTTGATCGACGATGATTCACTCTACGGGCCCGCCGTGCTCCTCAAGGAGGAGGGGGAGCGAATGGCGAAGGAGCTCGCGCTCATCTCCGGCGTCGAGCGTGTCGCCGAGAAGACGGATCAGAATGCGCTGAGGAGCGTCGCCAAGCGTCTCGCCGACAGCGGATATAAGCTGCGAGGGGCGCCCGATTACGCCGACATGGCCCGCCAGAGGACCGATTATTCTAGCTGTGTCGACGCGATTGCGCGGCACCTCGGCAAGCCCAGCGCCCCACTTATGCCCAGCGCCGACGCCAGGCCGGGACTCAGCGCAGCGTCATCGTATCGCCGTGGATCTCGACCGAGGCGAACTGCTTCAGAAAGGCCTGCCCAAGGAGCGACTGCTCACCGCCGTTGAGCACGAGCGCAGGCATCTGTTCGACGCTCTTCGGACCGAGTGCGATCCGGTCGATCGTCACGAAATCGCCGTGAACGCTTCCGCCGGCGCCCTCGCCGACGACGTCGTTCATCCCGATCGAAGTCGCGATGCCGGCGGCGCGCGCGTCCTCCTGGGACAAGGCAATGCCCGATGCGCCGGTGTCCACCAGCATGCGGACCGGAACCCCGTTGACCGCGACGTCGGCGTAGAAATGCCCGTTCTCACTGCGCTGGAGGACGACTGCGCCGTCGAGGCTTGCCACATTCTGTTCGGCCTGCGCATCGTCGCTTCCAGGCGACGGTTGCACGATTTCGACCTGCTGCCGTGGCTCGGGTCCTGAGACTTTCGAAGGCAGCACGTGACTAGCGAGCGACGCGGCAATGCCGATCGCGATGACGATGGCGAGATAGGCGCGCAGCATCGTGGACGGGGTACGCCGGCGCGGTAAAGAATCGGCTAAGCGGCCTTGCTCCGGCGCTCGAGCAGCGTCCGCTCCCAGGCGAGCGCATCGCCGACGATCTTGTCGATGTCGTTGAACCGCGGCCGCCAATCGAGCGTGTCGAGGATGCGCCGGTTGGCCGAGACGAGCATCGGCGGATCGCCCGCGCGCCGCCCCTGCATGACGCGTTTGATCGGGGATCCGTTTGCACGGTCGACGGCGTCGAGCACCTCGAGCACGGAGAGGCCGCGCCCGTACCCGCAGTTGACCACCAGATTCTCATTCGGGTGCGCAATCAGCCATTCGAGCGCCGCAACGTGCGCCGACGCGAGATCGCTCACGTGGATATAATCGCGGATGCAGGTCCCATCGGGTGTTGCATAATCGATGCCGTACACCGCGACCTGCTCGCGAAGGCCGACGGCAGTCTCAACCGCGACCTTGATGAGATGGGTAGAGCCCTTGCCCTGCTGACCCGTCCGGCGCTGCGGATCCGCGCCCGCGACGTTGAAATAGCGCAGCGCGCCATAGTTGAACGGATGCGCGGCGGAGGCATCGCGCAGCATCCACTCGGTCATCAGCTTCGAGGAGCCATATGGGTTGATCGGCTCCTTCGGATCGTCCTCGGCTACCGGCACCTTCTCCGGCGCGCCATAGACCGCCGCGGTCGATGAAAAGAGGATGTGCTTGATGCCGGCGTCTACCGCCGTTCCGATCAGCGCATGCGTCGCCACCGTATTGTTGCCGTAATAGGACAGCGGCTTCTCGACCGATTCCGGCACAACGATGGACCCCGCGAAGTGCATGATCGCCTCGGTCCCCTGCTCGGCGAAGATGCGCTCCACGAGCGCGCGATCGGCGATATTTCCTTCGTAGAACGGCACGTCCTCAGGGACCGCGTCGCGCACGCCGGTCGAAAGGTCGTCGATCACCGCGACGCTCCACCCCGAGTCCTTCAAGGCGAGCATCGCATGGCTTCCGATATACCCGGCGCCGCCGGTGACGAGGACTGGGACTTTGCTCATGGAATGGCGCTAGCGGAGGGCCCGCGTCAGCGCCAGAGATGATCCGCTACCCATCCTGTGGAAGGAAAGCGGCAAGCTTCCTCATCCTGCCGGCGAAGCGGCGCTCTTTCGCCAGGTTCGTCCACTCGTAGGGGTCGGCTGAATGATCATAGAGTTCCGAGCTTCCGTCGGAATACCGGGTGTAGCGCCACTGGCCATGACGCACGGAATGATTGCCTCTGCCCCAGGTTGAGATCGCCGCCCTCGGCAAAGCTCGCTCGGTTGACAGCCCCATCAGTGCCGCCAGTGAAGATCCGTCGACGGGCTCTCCTTGCGAAAGACCGAGCAGGTCTGTGATAGTTGGAAACAGGTCGATCAGGCTTACTGGCTCAGCGATACGCGGAGCGCATTTCGTCCCACGGGGCGGAACGATGATGAGTGGAATCCGAGTGGCCTCTTCCCAAAGCGCGAACTTGCGCCAGTGGAGTTTCTCTCCAAGGTGAAAGCCGTTGTCGCCCCAGAGGGCGACGATTGTATTGTCGCGCGCCGGTGATGCGTCGAGGGCGTCGATAATTCGCCCAATTACGGAATCGCAATATGAAATCGCCGCGAGATACCCTTGCACGGCATGCCGCCACTGGTTGTTTCTTGTGACGAGTTCGTGGTCTGGCGGGTCCAACGCCCACTCACGCGCTATTTCCGGTACATCATCAAGATCATCGTCTTTGACTAGCGGGAGAACGATTTTCGACAGAGGATAGAGGTCAAAAAATCGCTTCGGCACGTGCCAAGGCAGATGCGGCTTGTAGATTCCGGCCGCACAAAAGAAGGGTTGGTCCGGCGGCGAGCGCAGGAATTCGGCGACGACATTTGCGGTAATGCTGTCCGGCAATTGCTGCTCGAGGTCGTTCGGAAATGCTCCCCAGTCGAAGAGGTAATATTTCGACGGGACCTCCGAAAAATCGCTGAAGTCGACCAGCCCGTTCAGTGGGCGATTGGTCGGTAACGGCTCAGCGCTCAGGGGTGTGAAACTATCCCAGATCGAAGCGCGGTGCTGCGTGTCGCTCCATTGCGCGCTTGTCAGCTGGTCGCGGGTTGCAACACTGTATCTGTATTTTCCATGGAAGACTTTCCCCGCGCCGAATGCGTAATAGCCGGCCGATCTCAAAGCTTCGACGTAAGTCTTGCGTCGGCCGGGATCCGTCCAAAACGCCTCCTGTTCGTACACTCCGGTCGTGGAAGGCAAACAGCCCGTGAAGACGCTGATGCGACTCGAGTTACAGTAGGGCGCGTTGCAATAGGCTCGTGTGAACAAGGATCCGCGTGCCGCCAATGCATCAATGGCTGGCGTCTTTACCTGAGGATGGCGCCCCAGGGCTCCGATCCAAGCATTGAGATCGTCACAGACGATCATCAGAACATTGGTTCGCTTATCGTCCAAGCGCGGCCGTCCTGGGCTTGCACACGAGCCAATCCGACACGTCGAGGTCAGTCAAAGCCGCGAAACGCTGCGTATCTTCGCTGAAGATTGTGCTCAGATACTCAACATCGCCTTCCGCTAATTCGGTTGATGCGGAACCCACGAAAACCCTCCGCGGCGACGTTTCGGGAAATGGCTCGATCGATAAGAAGTCGGCGATTGTTGCGAGCACGGCCGAAGGCTTCGTTGCAAGTTCGGTAGAAGACAGGAACAGGAGCTGATCGCGTGGTACTTGCCTGAGGAGTCTCTCCACCTGGTGGCCATAAAAGCCGCGTTCGACATACGTGTACACGCGGTAATCCCAGTGCAGTTCAGGCAACCCATTCAACCGCTCACGCCCTTCTCGGATCGCCGCCGAAAAAGGGAGGCTCTCCGCGTTCCGTTCAATTTCCATCCGCCAGTGGGAGAACGCGCGCTCGATCGGGTCGCGGAACAGGAAAATGAATTTCGCATCGGGATTGTAGGCGAGAATCCGTTCGACTGCCGGTGGCCAGAAGATGGTGATCGGAGTCGCGTCATAGGCGATCGCGCCTAAACGAGCCTTTGGATAAAACTTGTTATGGAGGTCGGTCCGGTAATCCCGGTTCGACCAATCGACTGTCTCGTTGTCGAAAAAGTGCGTTTCCTTCTTGCGCGGTGCGAGAAGAGCGGGATGCTCCATGAAATAGGAGTGGAGGCTGGTCGTCCCAGCCTTTTGAACGCCACCGATAAAGATCCCCACTCGATCTACTTCGGCATGCATGACACTGACGTTCGTCCGTATGTTGGCGGGCAGAAGACACCGCTGGGCGGCTCTTGGGCTGTAACATGGCCCCCACGTCTGTCCACCCGGCC
>DASRBJ010000216.1:0-2362 GCA_035653695.1 Sphingomicrobium sp. | reverse complement strand
GCCAGCGGCTTTGGCCACCTCGGTGACGGCAATATTCATTTTCATGTGCGCGCCGGAACGAGAGCCGCGAGCGACTGGTACGAGAAGGAGGGCCTGGCGATCACACGCTTTGTCGACGACCTCGTGACCAACGCCGGAGGTTCGATTTCCGCGGAGCACGGGATCGGTCAGCTGAAGCTTGCCGAGCTTGGCCGCCTCGCGCCGCCGCCGACGATCCACGCACTTCGCGCGATCAAGCAAGCGCTTGACCCGCTCGGGATCATGAACCCCGGAAAGCTTGTCCCTTAAGCGGAATTCATTTGCTCGCCGCTCGAAAGCTGCAAGCAAGCCGCGAGGAGACGTGAATTGGTCGAACCTGCCGATGCCAAAGAACTGATTGATGAAGCGATCGAGGAAGTCGAACGCGCCGACAAAGCCGAACGGGCCCTTGAGAAGCGCTTTCGTGATCGCGTCTCGATCCTCGTGGGACTTTTCGCGGTTCTCCTCGCAATCATCCACGTTGCAGCGGCAAGCAATGCGCGCGAGAGTTTGCTCAAGACGGTTAACGCCTCCGATACCTATAATTACATGGAAGCGAAGATCATCCGCGAGTCGCTTCTAAAGAGCCTTGCACAGCTTCCATCGCTCGACAGCGCGACACAGCACGACATGCTGAAACAAGCGGCACGGCTGCGCAACCCCGATGCGGCCGGGCACGGGATCGTTCAGCTGCAGAAACAGGCCGACGAGCTGCGCAGCGATGGCGAGCGATCGGCGCGAAGTGGCGAGTGGTACGAATTTGCCGAAACGGCCATGCAGGTTGCAATCGTGCTACTTTCCATTGCTCTTGTTGCAAGGTCATGGATCATCGTCGCGGGAGCAGCTTCGCTTGCGGGGGTTGGCGCATTCCTCGCGGCGCTCACGGCCGTGGGATTTTTGAAATAAGCTTCGGCTCAAGCCAAGTCTCGAGCAAGCAATCTTCAATCAAGCATTTACCGATTTCGGTTAAGTCGCTCGATCATGGACGAAAGCAGCGTCAGTCAGAATCGGCGCTCCAACCGCTCGCCTGTTTTGCTGAGCGCAAAGATCGAGGTGGGGGGGACGGAGGTCTCGGTCGTTCTCCGCAACCTCTCTTCGGAGGGGGCGCTGATCGAGGGCGCTGAACTGCCTCCTGAAGGCGCGACGACGCTGTTCCACCGGAATGAGCTTACCGTCGAGGGGCGCATCATCTGGGTCGAGGGGCGCTATGCGGGTCTTGCCTTCGACCGCCAGCTTGAACGCGAGGAATTGCTGCGAAACGTTCCGAAGCCACGCCAGCAGGTCGATTCGCAATTTCGCCGACCCGGGCTGGCTTGCGCGCCGCTCAGTGAAACGGACCGGAAGATGGTGCAGATGTGGGCGGCTCCTCGAGTGTTCCGAGACAATTGACCAAGCGCTACTGAACGGTGAGGCAGTGAAAGACCTGGCGTGCTGCTTTGGCGAGCCAGCCGACGAGATTCATGTGATGCGCAATGTTGGAGCCGGCGCAAAGCTTGCTACCCTCGTTGCTTGCAAAAACGACGTTTGGGAAACCAACCGGACATGGCGACCTTCATTCTCATCCACGGTGCGTGGCACGGGGGCTGGTGCTGGGAGCGCGTCGCGCCTCTGCTGCGGGATCAGGGGCATGAGGTGGTCTGCCCGGACCTTCCAGGGATGGATCCGGACCAGTCACCTCTCGGCGATGACCCGATTGATGAATGGGCCCACTTCGTCGCTGAGCTGGCGTCGCGCGCACGCCAACCCGTCATTCTGGTTGGTCACAGCCGTGGTGGATTAGTCATCAGCGAAGCTGCAGAGCGCGTGCCAGATGCCATTGATTGCTTGGTCTATCTTGCTGCCTTCCTCTTGCAGTCCGGCCAATCGCTCGCGGATGTCGCAAATCGTTACCCCGAAGTTGGCCCGGGCCCACTGATCAAGCGTGCGGCGGATCCATCGCGGCTCATAATCGACGCGAACGCGGCAATGCCCATCTTCTACAATTTGACGGATGAAGAAGATGCGAAAGCCGCTTCACGCCGCCTCACACCGGAACCTCTCGCGTCGATGGTGACGCGCCTGCGAATCTCCAACGAACGTTTCGGTCGCCTGCCGCGAGCTTACATCGAATGCGTCCACGACCGTGCCGTGAGTCTCGAAATGCAACGTGAAATGGAGGCTGCTCTGCCGTGCGAACCCGTCATCACGCTGAGCTGTGATCATTCGCCCTTTTATTCGGCCGTGCCGGAGCTTGTTGCGGCTTTCCTGTCGCTCGTCTGATTTCTCGTGAGCGTCAAAGGCCAGTGGAGTTGGAAACGCTATTGCGGGATCGATCGATAAACCTAAGATCATCAATATCGCGGGT
>DASRBJ010000215.1:0-5218 GCA_035653695.1 Sphingomicrobium sp. | reverse complement strand
GGGGGACAAAGTCGCGCTTCTCGCGGCTCAACGTATCGTGAAGCCGGATCATTCCGACTTACCCGCCGGTCTTGCGCGAAGCCGCTGAGCCTGGACCCAGTCGACAATTGCCCGCCCACTTGCATTCAGCAGCTGGTAGGTGTGTGACTTGGTCATCCACTGGGGTCGCTCGGCCTGGGGTCCATAGACCATGTCGGTCGCAAGGTTCGCGAGGAGGAAAAATAAGGTCGCACCGAGAAGTCCCTTAAGCGCGCCGAACCCCCCTCCGAGCACGCGGTCGAATGGACCAAGAACGGCATGGCGACGGGTCCTTCCGCCCAAGGACCGGGCAAGAAACTTCACCAGAAGGAAGCTCGGGATGAACAGGATTGCGAAGGCAAGCACTGCCGCGGCGGCCGAATTGGTGTGAAAACTGTTCTCGAGGCCGCTCCATAGCTGCCAGTGGAACAGCTTGAGCATGGCGATCGCGACGATCCAGGCCATGAGCGAGATCACCTCATGAACGAAGCCGCGAACGAAACCGATCGCGGCGCCGCCGAACAAAAGCAGGAATACGAAGACGTCGAGTGCGGTCACGCCTGTGGCGCTAGCGGACAGGAACAGCCGATGAAAGCCTGCTCTAGTCGAGAATTGGACGGTAGACGGCGACGCGGCTCGGCGGGCTCACGCGCAGGCGAAGAAGGCTGATCCCGCCAGCGACGAGCGCCGCGATTGCAGCGGCAAGCATCAGTTCAGAGGAAATTCGGACGCCGGCGACATGAAACGCCACGCCAACCGTTACGGCGCCGGCCGTCTGCCCGAGCAGTCGTGCGGTAGCAAGCATGCCACCGGCGGCACCCGAACGTGGCTTGGGCGCGGAGCTGACGATCGTTCGATTGTTTGGCGACTGGAAAAAGCCAAATCCGAGGCCGCAGACCGCCATGCGCCACACGATGTCGAGATTGCTGGGGTGCGTGCCGAGCCGTGACAGAAAGAAAAGACCCACGGCGAAGATTCCAAGGCCAATGCCGCCAAGTAGCCCGGCCGGGACGCGGTCGGCGAGCCGACCCGCGAATGGCGCAGCGATTCCAACAGCAATGGGCCACGGAGTCATGAGCAGTCCCGTTGCAAAGACGCTCCTCCCGAGTACTGACTGTAGCAGGAACGGAATTGCGACATAGGCGAGCATTTGCGCCGCGAAGGACACGATCGAGGTCGTGATCGACAGCGTGAAAATCGGAATGCGCAGGAGATCGAGGGGCATCAGCGGCGTTGGCCGACCCCATTCACGCCAGACCAGCGCAACTCCTGAAGCGATCCCACCCGCGATCATGACAACGCCGATCAGTGAACTCTCGCGTGCGAATGTCTCCGCGCCTGAAACGACAAGTCCCATCATTGCCGCGCTGAGAAGAGCAGAGGGCCAGTCGAAGGGTCGGCCATGACCTTGCGGTCCAGGAAGCGCCTTCTTGCCCACAATGAGCGCGGCAATGCCGATCGGGAGATTGATAAGGAAGAGCCACTGCCAGGAACCGATGCTGAGAATCAACGATGCAAGCGTCGGTCCAATCGCCGCCGAGATCGAGAGCACCATAGCATTGTAGCCGATCCCTCGGCCGAGCATGTCAGCCGGATAAGTCGCGCGAACGAGCGCTGCATTCATGCTCATGATGCACGCAGCGCCAATCCCCTGGAACACGCGCGCGGCGACGAGGAGATCAAGTGTTCCGCCCGCCGCGCAGGCGACGGAGCCGAGCGTGAATAAGCCAAGCCCCGGAAGATAGATGCACTTGTACCCAATGCGGTCACCAAGAGCGGCGAGCGGCAGCAGCAGGACCGTTATCGTCAGCTGATAGGCATTAATGACCCACACGGATGCGGCGGGCGAAGCGCCAAGTTCGCGCGCGATCACCGGGAGCGCGACATTGGCAATGGCGCCGTCGAGAACGGCCATTGCAAGGGCAAGCCAGATGGCCGCCGCCGACCAGTAACGGCGTGGGATTGGAAGCCCATCGAGGTGATCGTCAGTTGTTTGGATCGTTGTTTCGCGATTCACTAGTCGAGGTCCATTGCTGGCACCCCAACGAACCGCAAGGGCAACGGATGCTACGGCTCGTCTTTTATCGCGGGTCGCCGGACGACGGCGACGAGACTCACTCCGAAGGGAAACCGCACTCGCCCCAGCAATGTCGCTTCTAGGCCAAAAATGGTCTCGAGAATGGCGTTGGTTCGAGCGCCGGGCAGATTGTCGTCGGCGCCGTCCTTTCCACTGATCTTGCCGACGATCCTTGCCGCGGCGATCGGCGCGAACAGCAAGCTGTTGAAATAGCTTAGCAGCTGAACTTCGAGGCCACTTCGAAGGAATAGGTCGGCAAGCTTGCGTCGCGTGTAGCGGCGGAAGTGATGGTGCGCGCAATCATGCGCGCTCCACATCCATGGGTTGGCGGGAACCGTCAGTAACAGCGCACCGCCGGGCTTCAGTCGCCGATGGATGGCGCGAAGGGAACCAAGGTCGTCGGGAACGTGCTCGAGGACATCGAGGAGAGCGATGAGATCATAGCCGTTGCGCTCGAACATCGAGACGTCCGGGAGCTTTGCTTCCAACACCCTTGCTCCAAGTCTTTTTGCGGCAAGCGCACGAGCGGAAGGATCGAGTTCGCTCGCTTCCACGGAACCGAATTTGGCGAGCATCGGGAGATTGTGACCGGTTCCACAGCCAACTTCGAGTACCCGAGCCTCGCGCGGTGGCCGGATGACACGTTCAATGAGCGCCTCGAGAATTCGACGGCGCGCGCGAAACCACCAATGGTGTTCGTCGAGTTCGGCCATGCGATCGAAGACGGCGCGTTCCATCAAAGCCCCCCTGCCGAGCGCTCTTCTGCGCGCAACAGGTAAACCAGCCGTAAACCATTTCGATCTAGCGAGGCATTTCGAGGAGAAAGCCAGTGGGCGCATATTTCCGGCCCGACACGGCCACGCGGTCACGTCCAGCAATGGGCGATCTTCTCGGCAACAGCACGCCCATGCTCTCGATCGTGGTTCCCGTGAAGAACGAGGAACAAGCGATCCTTCCCTTCATCAACCGTGTCGCGCCCATTCTTGACGAGGTGTGTGACGAGGCGGGTTGGGAAATCCTCTTCGTTGACGATGGAAGCACCGACTCGACCCTCGGCGTGATCGCAGCGTCAAACCGCAGGGACAGTCGCGTTCGCGCACTGTCACTCTCGCGCAACTTCGGCAAGGAGGCGGCGCTAAGCGCGGGCCTCGACTATGCCGGTGGCAAAGCCATCGTTCCGATGGATGTCGACATGCAAGACCCGCCCGAAGTTCTGCCTCAACTCGTTGCGAAATGGCGCGAAGGCTATGAAATGGTCTTCGGCGTCCGCCGCGGCCGCAAGAGCGATCCCTTCGCCAAGCGAGTGACCGCAGGCCTCTACTATCGAGCGCACAACATCGTCTCGTCCGACAAGATCCCGGAGCACGCCGGCGACTTCCGACTGATGGACCGAAGCGTGGTGGACGTGATCCGGGCGCTTCCCGAACGCAACCGTTTTATGAAGGGCCTCTTTGCCTGGGCAGGGTTCAAGCAGACGGCGGTTGAATACGACCGCGCTGAACGAGAGCACGGCACAAGCAAGTTCAATTTCTGGAAGCTTTGGACGCTCGCCCTCGACGGGATCACGTCGGCATCGACGGTTCCGCTGCGCATCTGGAGCTATGTGGGAGCGCTCGTCGCATTTCTCGCGCTCGGCTATGCGGCATTCCTCGCGCTCGACACGATGTTCTTTGGCAACTCGGTTCCGGGCTATGCTTCGATCATGGTCTCGGTGCTTTTCCTCGGCGGCATCCAGCTCATCTCGCT
Organism: Sphingomicrobium sp.; assembly: GCA_035653695.1. Taxonomy (GTDB): domain Bacteria; phylum Pseudomonadota; class Alphaproteobacteria; order Sphingomonadales; family Sphingomonadaceae; genus Sphingomicrobium. The sequence continues at coordinate 1,377 of DASRBJ010000215.1, read as the reverse complement.
TGGCGTGCTCGGTGAATATGTGGGGCGGATACTGACCGAGACGAAGCAGCGTCCACTTTACGTGATCCGTGACACCGTCGGCCTTGACCCCCAGTTTCTCGGCTAACGACCAAGCACCTGATCAACGAGCTGCCGCACGTTCGAGAACTCCGCGGTGCGTAAACCATCGCTCTTGCTCCCACGCGGGACCCACGCACAGTCAAAGCCGAGCTTTGCCGCTTCCTTGAGACGCAAGCCAGCGTGGCCGACAGGACGGATTTCACCAGACAAAGCAATTTCCCCAATGACAACGCATTCGCTTGGCACTGGTCGCTCGCAGAGCGCAGAAACAAGGGCGGCGGCAACCGCAAGATCAGCGGCGGGATCGTTCAGCCGGTACCCGCCCGCAACGTTCAGATAAACTTCGGCTGTTGCAAAGCTGATGCCGCAGCGTGCCTCGAGAACCGCGAGGATCATTGCGAGGCGGCCGCTGTCCCATCCGACCGCGGCGCGCCGCGGCGTCGCCCCAGTCGCCAGGCGGACGGTAAGAGCCTGGATTTCCACCAATACTGGTCGCGAGCCTTCGATTGCTGGAAAGACACTTGTCCCACTGACCGGCTCGCCGCGATGGGTCAGGAAAAGAGCTGACGGGTTGGGGACCTCGGTTAATCCATGACCTTCCATTGCAAAGACGCCGATCTCGTCGGTTCCGCCAAAGCGGTTCTTAAGTGCTCGCAAAACCCGATATTGATGGCTTCGCTCTCCTTCGAAGCTTAGGACGGTGTCGACCATGTGCTCGAGCACTCTCGGCCCGGCGATCGTACCATCCTTGGTAACGTGCCCAACCAATATGAGAGCAGAGCCACGCTCCTTTGCAAAACGGACCAACTCCTGTGCCGACGCGCGCACTTGGCTGACAGTTCCAGGAGCGCCGTCGATGAGGTCGCTGTGCATCGTCTGAATGGAATCGATTATGACGAGTGCAGGCGGAGCTCCCTCACTCAATGTCGTCAGGATGTCCCGGACCGACGTTGCTGCCGCAAGCTGTACCGGGCTGCCGCCGAGTCCGAGGCGGACGGCGCGCAGTCGAACCTGTTCGGCCGATTCTTCGCCTGAAACATAAACGATGCTTTCGCGACCGGCGGCGAGGCGTGCCGCAACCTGGAGCAACAGGGTCGATTTGCCGATCCCAGGATCCCCGCCGACGAGCAAGGCGGAGCCCGGGACGATCCCTCCACCAACGGCGCGGTCGAACTCGGCAATACCTGTCGCAATTCGCTGAGGAAGCGCGGCAGGGCATTCGAGTCCGACGAGGGGAATGACCTGCCCACCACCCTGGAGATTGTGCCGCGCCGCGAATATGCTCGAGACTTCCGCACTTTCCTGAACGAGCGAGTT
>DASRBJ010000214.1:0-9410 GCA_035653695.1 Sphingomicrobium sp. | reverse complement strand
CCGGCGACTCCAGTTGGGCCAGCTTGCGCCATCTGTCCGAGGCTCCAGTGCGCCTATCGTGCAACTCCGCCTGCGGGAAGAATGCTTGCCGTCGAAGAAAACCGCAAATCCATTTCGCCATATCCGTTCGTTCCGAGCTGATCGGCCAGGGGTTCCAATTTAGAGCAGGGCATTGCTAGAGCCCGTCGGCAATGACCGACGCAGAAACCATGCTCGACCGAATCGCGGCCGCCGCTAGCCTGACTGATCTCGAGGCGGTGCGCGTTGCCGCCCTCGGGAAAACGGGCTCAATCACCGCTCTCCTCAAGTCCTTGGGAGCGATGGATCCTGAGACTCGCGCAGTTGAAGCACCGAAAATTCACGCACTGCGCGAGGCAGTGGCGAGCGCAATTGCCGGCCGCAAGGCAGTCCTCGAAACAGCCGAACTCGAGCGCAAGCTTGAGACGGAGAAGATCGATTTGTCCTTGCCGCCTGCCGAGGAGGTTTCGGGAACCGTTCATCCGGTCAGCCAGGTCATGGACGAACTTGCCGAAATCTTTGCTGACCTCGGTTTCTCGATCGCGGAGGGACCCGAGATCGAGACCCAATGGTACAATTTCACGGCGCTCAACATGCCCGCAAACCATCCGGCGCGAGCAATGCAAGATACATTCTATCTGGAGCCGCGCGTACCTGACGAGGAACCTCGAGTTCTTCGCACGCACACATCTCCCGTGCAGATCCGCGCCGGCGAAACGCGCGGCGCACCGCTCTATGTGATCGCTCCTGGGCGCGTCTATCGATCCGACAGCGACGCCACCCACACACCGATGTTCCACCAGATCGAAGGGCTGGTTATCGACAAAGGAGTGACGTTCGGCCAACTCAAGTGGACGTTGCAGGCTTTCGTCAGCGCGTTTTTCGAGCGCGATGATCTCGCGATGCGCTTTCGGCCATCATATTTCCCGTTCACTGAGCCGTCGGCCGAACTCGACATTGGCTGGTCCAGTGAAAAGGGTCGTCGCGTTGTCGGCGGCTGCGAGGGCTGGATGGAAATCCTCGGCAGCGGCATGGTTCATCCGCGCGTCATCCGCAACTTGGGTCTCGATCCCGATGAATGGCAGGGCTTCGCGTTCGGCTGCGGAATCGACCGTCTCGCCATGCTCAAATATGGCATGAACGATCTACGAGCCTTTTTCGACGGCGACCTGCGCTGGCTTAGACACTATGGCTTTCGTGCGCTCGATGTCCCCACCCTGTCAGGAGGAGTAGGGGCATGAAGTTCTCGCTCGAATGGCTGAAACAGCACCTTGAGACACAAGCCTCCCCAGAGGAGATTTCGCGCAAGCTAACTTCGATCGGGCTTGAGGTCGAAGGCATTTCGAGCCCGTCCGAGTCACTCAGCTCCTTTCGTGTTGCGAAGATATTGACCGCCCAAAAACACCCCCAAGCCGACAAGCTACAGGTCCTGACGGTCGACGCTGGAACAGGCGAAGCGGTCCAGGTCGTGTGTGGCGCGCCAAACGCGCGAGCTGGGATGGTCGGTGTATTCGGCCCACCCGGCAGCTACGTGCCGGGCGCCGATCTGACGCTTAAGGTAGCCTCCATTCGCGGCGTCGAAAGCCGCGGGATGATGTGCTCCTCACGAGAACTCGAGCTCGGCGATGACCACAGTGGAATCATCGAGCTTCCGGCCGATGCGCCAATCGGAGCACCATTCGCTACTTATGCGGGGCTCGACGATATCGTTTTCGACGTGAACGTCACGCCAAACCGGCAAGATTGCATGGGAGTGCGCGGGATTGCGCGTGATCTTGCTGCAGCCGGGATGGGAGCCCTTAAGCCTCTTCGCGTTCCCGCGGTCGCCGGCAGTTACAAATCGCCCGTTCCCATTCGCATTGAAGACCCCGAAGGCTGTCCGGCCTTTTTCGGACGTGCGATCAAAGGGGTCCACAATGGAGCATCGCCCGACTGGATGCAGCGACGTTTGAAGGCTGCCGGTCAGCGCACCATTTCCGCGCTCGTCGACATCACCAATTACGTCATGCTCGATCTTGGTCGTCCCGCTCACGTTTATGACATCGCCAAGCTTCACGGCGCACTTAGGGCTCGCAAGGCGAGCAACGGCGAGAAGGTACTCGCGCTCAACGAGAAGGAATATTCGCTCGAGCCGTTCATGACCGTGATCGCCGATGACAAGCGAGTTCACGATATCGGCGGCATCATGGGCGGCGAGGAGTCAGGCGTCGGCGAAGATACGACGGACGTGATGCTTGAAGTTGCTTACTTCACGCCCGAAAACATCGCGCGAACGGGGCAGGCGCTTGCGCTGACGAGTGACGCCCGCATCCGTTTCGAGCGAGGCGTGGATCCCGCCTTTCTGGATGATGGACTTGCAATCCTCAGCGGCCTGATCCTCGAAATCTGTGGCGGTGAACCTTCGGAAGCCGAGCGCATCGGTGCTCCGCCCACACAAAAGCGCAAAATCAAATTCGACTTCAAACGCACGCGCGAGCTTGGCGGGGTTGACATTCCCGAGCAGCGTCAGCGACAAATTCTTGAGAGCCTCGGATTTGAGCTCCAAGGTGAGCTTGTCACCGTGCCGACTTGGCGACGTGACGTCGAGAGCGCCGCCGATCTTGTCGAAGAGGTTCTTCGCATGATCGGCTATGACGCGGTGCCTTCCGCTCCCCTCTGGCGAGCACCGGGTGTCGCCAAGCCGACGGCGACACGCGCGCAGCTCGTCGAGCGTCACGTCCGGCGAACTGCGGCCGCGCGCGGATTGAACGAAGCGATAACCTGGAGCTTCATTTCGCAGGATGAGGCAAGGGCGTTCGGGGGCGCTGATTGGACGCTTGCCAATCCGATAAGCGAAGAAATGAAGGTGATGCGGCCGTCCCTCCTGCCAGGTCTTCTCTTTGCAGCGCGGCGCAACCTTGATCGCGGAACGGCCTCAGTCCGATTATTCGAGATCGGCCGACGGTATTTGGGTGAGGGCGAACATCCGACTCTAGGGTTCCTGCTCGCCGGCGAGCGGCTACCTCGCACGTGGCAGCGAGGACGGGCGGAACCGTTCGACCCTTTCGATGCGAAGTCCGAGATATTGGCTCTGCTCGCCGCAGCAGGAGCTCCCGTCTCGAGCCTCCAAGTATACCCCGATGGCGGTCCAACATGGCACCCGGGGCGTTCGGCGAGGCTGGGCCTCGGCCCTAAAGCGATACTCGGCACCTTCGGCGAGCTTCATCCGGGCCTGCTCAAGAGACTGGATGCTCCGGCAGGGTCAATTGCGGGCGAAATCTACCTTGACGCAATTCCCGAGCCGCGCAGCAGCGATCGTGCTCGGCCACACTACTCTCCCGCTGCACTTCAGCCGGTCAAGCGTGACTTCGCCTTTGTAGTACCTTCGGAGCTCTCGGCCGGAAAGCTCTTGAAAGCGATCAGCGCTGCCCAAAAGGGGGTGATTACGTCCGTCCGGCTGTTCGACCGGTTCGAGACTTCCGAAGGTTTGTCGTTGGCCTTCGAAGTCACTCTGCAGCCGTCGGAAAAAACCTTTACGGACGAACAAATCGCGCAGATTGCCGAACAAGTGGTCGCCGCCGCCGAAAAACTAGGTGCAAGGCTCAGAAGATAGCTCAAGCGCGTTGATCTCGCCGTGAACGAGCGCCTCAACCTCATCACGTTTGAGGCCAGGCGGTACCATTTTGCCAACCCTTAGCGTTGCTATTCCAGGCCGATGGACGAATCCGCGGCCCCACAAGCGACCGCTATCAACTGCAACGGGAACGACCGGAAGCGCAAGCGCTCGATAAAGTGCGGCAAACCCGGATCGCAAGCGAGGAGTCTCACCGACTCTCACTCTTGTACCTTCGGGATAGATGATCACGGGTCGACCATTATTCAACGCCTGCTTTCCTTCTTCGACGAGCGCGCGAAGCGCCCTCGCGCCAGCGGAACGCTCGACTGCGATCACGCCGTAACGACGAGTCATCCATCCGAAGAACGGAATGTCGGCAAGCTCCTTCTTGATGACGATTACCGGAAGATTCATCAGCCGAACCATTTCAAGAGTTTCCAGCATCGACTGATGCTTGACTGCTACCAAGTGCGGACCAGCCGGGATGCGGCCCTCAACGCGCACATGAATCCCAAGCACGTGCTCGACGAGCCAATGGTGAAGCTCGACCCAGCTTAGAACGACGGCGAGCGTCGGTTTTCGTCCGATCAATGTCGCGGCGAGACCAGCAAGGACCCAGATGCCGGTCATCGAATAAAAAACCAGAGCATAAAGCAGCGAACGGACGAAAGCCGTCATAAATCGATCCAGGCGGCAATGCGTCGCAACAGATATTTGTTGTACTCGCCAAAGAGCGTGAGGAAGCTTGGCTCCGTTCTCACCGCGTCGGCAACAATTTCATATCGCTTCGGGAGTGCTCTGTGAAACTCATAGAGTGCACGGCGCATGTGCCAATCGCTCGTGATTAGCCGAAGAGACCGGTACTTGTGAGCAGAAAGCCAGCGGCTCGCCTCCTCCGCGTTCGAACGCGTGTCGACGGATTCGCTGCCAAGATCGACACAGCAGCCGAACCAAGTGGCACTGCCGGCGATTCTGCGGGCTAAATCCGCCTTTGTCACTGCAGGGTCAACGCCGTCAACAAGGAGGCGCTCTACCTTGCGCGACTTGAGCACATCGATTGCGTGTTCGATGCGCCCTGGAGCGCCGGTTAGCACTACTCCAGCGTCAGTGGCGGGTGCATTCGGCTGAGCGGGCCGGCCGAGAGTGAATGCAAAGAGTACGAAACAAAGAGCATATAGAAGCAGCAAGAGCGAACCGACGCGGATGATCATAGAGCTTCGCGCAAGGCTCGGAGAACTGCGACGCGGCCGACCCAGGTCGCAAGAACCGTCAGGAGCAGCGGCAACATCGCAAGGATAATCAAATCGCCGAGACCAAGTGTCGCTCCGCCGGTCAGTTCACCGGCGAAGGCTGCGCCGCCCGCGAGCAAGAGCAAGACCAGAGCGGCCGCAGCGCCGCCCGCGACGCTTCCGATGCAAGCATCAATAGCAATCTTGCGCTGAAACAAATGTGTTACCTGAAGGTCCGTCGCACCCACTCCGTGCATGACTTCGATCGTAAATCGATGGCTGTCGAGCGCACCACGGGCAGCGAGCACGACGGCTGCGGCGGCCGCGGCACTAAGTAAAAAGACCAAGCCGAGCGACACTATCTGGAGAAGATTGAGCGACTGGAGCAATGGAGCGACACTTTCCTTCTGAGCGATGACCCGTGAGCCAGGAGCAATCGCGCGAGCGCGTTCCTCCAAGGCATTGAGGTTCGCGCGTGGGGCGGCGTCGAAGTTGATCAGTGCCGGCACCGGCAGCTCGGTACTCTGCGCTTCTGGTCCGAGCCACTTCTCGAGCGTTCGCCGCATTTCTGCTTCAGGAACGGCACTCACCGCACTTATGCCGTCGGTCGAGCGAAGTGTCGCCACAAGCCGTTGAATATTCGTTCCCCCGCCCGGACTTTCGAGTGCATAGCGCGACTGAATTCCCCGACTAAGAACATGCGCGGTGTTCGCAAGTGCGAGCCCTGTGGCGGCGATCAGCATGATCGTGAAACTCATGATGGCAATGACCCAGGGCGTAGGCGCACGACGCGACGATGCGCCGAGCAGACGTCGTTCGGCTGGCGAGACAAAGAACCATTGGAACATCAAGAGGCGCTCCTCGGGGGTCGCGGCGGGTTCTTGAGTGCTCCCGTTGGATCGTCGAGTGTTCCGTTTTCCAATCGGATTAACTGTGCGCCGGGCGTTGCCGTAATGAGGCCCATGTCGTGGGTGGCGACGACAACCGTCGTTCCGAGGCGATTCAAAGCGGTAAACAGACCCATGAGTCGGTTTGCCATTTCGGCATCGACGTTCCCCGTCGGTTCATCCGCGACAAGCAGCTCGGGCCGGTTGATTACAGCACGAGCGATAGCAACGCGCTGCTGCTCACCGCCCGATAGCGTCGGTGGCCTGGCACTTGCTCGGTCGGCAAGGCCGACCCACGCCAGCATCTCGCGAACCGGACCCTCGACTTCCTCCTCCTTCACACCGGCAACGCGCAAAGGCAGCGCAACATTATCAAAAGCGGAGAGATGACGAACCAGGCGGAAATCCTGGAACACAACGCCGATCCGCCTCCTAAATGGCGGAAGCGCTTCGCGCGGTGCTTCGCTTAGTTCCTCACCGAACAATCGGATACGACCGCGCGTGGGCCGCTGTGCGAGATACAAAAGCTTCAGGAGCGAAGTCTTCCCGGCGCCCGAGGGGCCAGTCAGGAAATAGAACGCGCCGGTTCGGAGGCGGAAATCGAGGTCCCGCAGCACTTCAGCGCCCGTGCCGTAGCGCAGGCCCACGCTGTCGAATTCCGCAACTGCAGCCACTTCCTCCCCCAAAGCGTTGTTATGAGCCTTGGGCAAGCTCCGGAAACTTGCCAAGTGTCAATCATTCCTGTTTACCGTCAGCTCACCGTCTCGGAAGAGGGTTTTGCGCATATGATCCTCACCTGCCCCAATTGCGGAACGCAATATGTGGTGAAGGATGGCGCCATACCGCCCGAAGGGCGACAGGTGCGATGCGCCGCCTGCAAGCACAGCTGGCACCAGAATCCTGAAGTTGCCGACGAGGTGCTCCCGACTGGATCGGTGGAGCCGGTCGAAGCCACTGACCCATCGGAAGCGGAAGATCGGAACGAGGCGGCTGGAGGCGCAGGCGAGCAAACAGCACATGATGAAAGTCTCGCCAGCGCAACACTTATCGAACCACGAAGTGGTCCTGAAGCCGAGCAGCGAGCCTATGAAGAGGCAGTGATTGACGCTGGCGCGGGCTCCTCGGCACGCGAGCAGTCAACAGCTGCTGATGAGAGATTGGATGACGCAGGCGAGCAGTCAACGGAAACGGCGCGCGTACACGAAGACTGGCGCGAGCCGCCGACGGCAGAAGACGAGGCCGATATCTTCAGCCCGTTCGCGGAAGACGAGGAACAGCCTTCCCGTAGTGGCACTGGTACCGCGCTCCTTATTGCCATTCTGGTCATCATTGCCGCCGCCGCCGCGTTCTGGGTTTTCGCTCCACCTGCGCTGAAGGCGAAACTCGGCCTTGCAAGCGCAGGGGCAACACCATTGCAGCTGGTCACGACCCACATGGACCGACAGCATCTTGAAAGTGGCAACGACCTGCTTACGCTGACCGGCCGCGTCATTAATCCATCGGCGAAAGAGCAGGTCGTCCCGCCAATTCAGGCGCAGCTCAAGAATCGCGGCGGTAAGGTTGTCTACAGCTGGACGATTCAGCCTCCTGCTCAGACACTGCCCGCGGGCGGAAGCGTCAGTTTCAACAGTGCGGAGGTCAGCGTTCCTCCTGGCGGGGACGAGCTGACGATCACTCTTGGCGACGGGAAAGCTGCTGGACTCTAGCTTACTGGAAATCGAAGACTTTCGCGCGATCGAATGACCCGTTCTCGCGCTTGATCACCGTCGAGCGTGGCGGGGGGAGCTCCGGGTTTGCCGATCCGTCGAGCTTCAATGTGACCGCCCGCAAGACCCTGATCGTTGCAGTGGATTCGACGGTCGCAGCAGCCTTCGATGGTGGTGCTGCAATGGCGACGGCTGCTGGCAACAATAGGATCATTGGCATCATGCCCAACGCGTGTCGGCGGCAAATGGTAAACGGGTTGTAAGGAATTGTGCCGATCTGGAGCGTTTTGTCCAGCGCTGAAGTGCCATTGCGCCGCCCGAGTGGCTTTGCTACGGGCCCCGCCTTGCCAGTGCCGGCACATCGTGGAGCCGGCGAATTTCATGACGTGCGGTCGTGGCGGAACTGGTAGACGCGCAGCGTTGAGGTCGCTGTGGCCGAAAGGCCGTGGAAGTTCGAGTCTTCTCGACCGCACCAAGCACCAGGCAATCCAGGAATGGCTGGGCGTTGCATGCTCGGAAGTACGTCGGCCGCTATGGCACCGGCTTCGCCGTCGCGGCGTTCGCGACACGCAGTTCCTTCGCGGCCTGGATCGAGCCTAGTCGTACGACCGAATGGTCAGCGGTCACGCTGACCTTCACCCCGAGCTCGGAAGCAATCTTTGCGGCGCTCGCGGATTTTGCATTAACCCGAATGCTGTAGGTGCCGTAAGGCACGCGCTCGAACAGGAAGAACCCGTCGAAGTCGGTTCTCGCGCTCGCGAAAACCTTGCCGTTCTTATCGACCAGTTCGATGTCAACCCCCTCAAATCCGAGTTCGCCGCTCTTCATGAGCGCTCCCTCGATGTCACCGCCACCGACAAGCGGGATGAGAACGTCGGCTGAGACACCGGGACGAGGAACGACGACCTGGAGGGCATTTTTCGGTGTGAGCATTGGGTCGTCTAGGCTCGTCGTATCGATCCCCACCGGTACCGGGACATAGGGGCTGAGGCCGCCGACGGTAACCGCGCCATTCGCATCCGTCTTTCGCTCGGCTTGACGGGTTCCCGTGGTAATCAAAGCGCCTTTCTCGAGGGGCTCGCCGGGATCAAGGACACCATTGTCGTTCAAGTCGCGAAACACGGTTGCGTGGATCATGCCTCCTTCTGCAAGCGGACGACGAGAGAGGTTTAATCCGTGCTTCGGATCGAGCGAGAAGTTCAAGTTGAATCCGAACGCTACTGCTCCGTCGGTTGCGGCCTCACCCGTGAGTGATAAGGCAAAGGTATCAAACCTAAGGATGTGCGTGATTTGGGCTCGAGTTCGTTTCTGGAGCCCGTCATAGACAAGGTCGGTTTCCCAGTCGGCGTGATCGGTTGCCGTCCAGTAGGCCGAAAGCTCGACACTCTTGAAACGGGCTGAAGGGCCCACGTCGAATTCGGTGTCGGATCGAAGGCGCACCGCTCCGACATGGCCGCTGCCGAGCAACGATATCCATGTCTCCCCGGGCGGCGAAGGACCACTCGTGACATAATCCCTGTGGAAATTCAGTGCGGTTCCAAGATTGAAGCGGTCTACGCTCACCGACAGGCGCGCCGCAGCATCGAGCGTCTTGGTTCCATCAAGGAGGCTCGAGTAGTGAACCTCGGCGTGCGCCGGGATAACCGTTCGACCGAGCCGGAGCGGCGCATCGAGCGCGAGACGCGCCTCGCGTGAACTGATTGGCGTCGACGTCCCCTGCAAGTGAAAATCGTTCGCAAGAAGAAGGTCCGCGTTGACGTAAACGCCGGCAAATTTGCCGAGCAGCGCCGCGTGGGCTGCGCTTCCGCCATTCGATTCCCGCGCTGCGCCAATCTCCACCTGCGCCGGTCCGACGGAACGTCGGACAGTGCCCTCGACGAACGTCAACTCCTGATCGTCGAGCAGAATTGTTCGCGCGAGCACGCCAACCGATGTCCGGCTGTCGAGCCCGTGTTCTACGGACAACGCTGCTTGC
>DASRBJ010000213.1:0-4832 GCA_035653695.1 Sphingomicrobium sp. | reverse complement strand
GTTCGATCCCCTGCTGCTCGAGCATCGCAATTGCTGGGTGGCCATCGGGGAGTTCAAGCTCCGCCGATACGGACGCGCTATCTTCGCTGGCGCGCACGAGGCTCGTGTCGGCCCTCGCGCCAAGGGCGAGGCCGAGCGCGTCGAGAAGGATCGATTTGCCTGCGCCTGTCTCGCCAGTGAGAACGCCAAGGCCAGGCTCGAACTCAATCTCGAGCCGATCCACCAAGACGATGTTTCGAATGGCGAGCTGCCTCAGCACGTGAGGAGCACTCGCCGAAGTGTCACTTCCGAGAAGCCGTCCGGCGTGCGGCTAGCTTGTTCTCGTTGCCGAGAAGCTTCAGCGATTGCCGGTACCACCATGTGTCGGGATAATTACGGCCGAGCACGGCGGCCGCCTTCTGGGCCTCCTGCGGCATGCCAAGCGCAAGATAGCATTCGACGAGGCGCTCGAGTGCTTCGGGCGCATCGGTCGTTGTCTGGTAGCTGTCGATAACGCTTCGGAAACGATAGGTCGCGGCAAGCCATTGGCCCGAACGCTGATAGAAACGGCCGATCTCCATTTCCTTGCCAGCGAGATGGTCCCTGATGAGATCGATCTTCAGTCGAGCGTCCTGCGCGTAGCGCGTGTCCGGATACCGGCGGACTAACTCGCCAAATGCGTCCGACGCCTGCTGCGTGGTGGTCTGATCGCGCGTGACATCGTCGATTTGCTGATAATAGCTCATCGCGATCAGGTACTGCGCGTAGGGTGCTTCCTCATTGCCAGGGTGAATCGTGAGAAATCGTTGTGCCGAATTGATGGCATCCGTATATTTCTTCGCAAGATAATAGTTGAACGCGCTCATAAGCTGAGCGCGGCGGGCCCAAATCGAGTAGGGATGCTGACGCTCGACCTCGTCGAACAGCTTTGCCGCCTGTTCGTGATCCCCCGCGTCCTGGTATTTCTTGGCTGACGAGTAGAGCGAGCTGACATCCCGGGCCACGTAGGCCGTGTCGACCTTGTTCTTGCCCCCGTGTGCGCACGCGGCAAGCGGCAGAACCGCACCCGCGGCAATGAGAAGGACGGCAGAACGGCAAAGCTTGAACATGGGGACCTCATTAGCGTGGCCTCCGGAGGAGGCCAAGAAGCGCTTGAACTGCGAAAGCTTGGCGAGGGATGAACGGGACGTCAGGCTGGCTGAGCCTCCGGAGCGTCTTTCTCATCAGCCTTGAGGAAGCTGTCGGGTTGAACACCCAGCCAGACCAGCACCGGAGACGAGATATAGATCGAAGAATAGGTTCCAATCACGACGCCGAGGAAAATCGCGATTGCAAGGCCAAAGATCACCGACGGACCGATGAGCATCAGTACGCCGAGCGCGATCAGCACCGTCAGCGAGGTGACGACCGTTCGCGCCAGGGTCTCGTTCAGTGAAAGGTTTAGCAGCGGAAGGATCGCCATCTTGCGATACTTCCTCAAGTTCTCGCGGATGCGGTCGTAGATGACGACAGTGTCGTTGAGCGAATAGCCGATAATCGTCAGGAAGGCAGCGACGACGTTGAGGTCAACTGGTAATCGGGTGAAGGCGAAGAACCCGAGAGTCATCGCGATGTCATGGGCGAGCGTAAGTAGCGCGCCGACACCGAACTGCCACTCGAACCGGAACCAGATGTAGATAGCGATGCCAAGCATCGCGAGCGCAACGGCAAGCGCACTGTCCTTCGCCAGCTCCTCGCTTACCTTTCCGGAGACTGACTCACCAGCATCGACGCGTGCGCCTGGATATTGCTGGGGGATCATCGTGCGTAGCTTGCTCACCATCGCGTTCGAAGCGGACTCCGGACCAGGCGGTTTCGGAAGTCGGATCTGGTAGCTCCGATTGTCTTTGCCGAGTGTTGTGATACCTGCTTCACCAACCCCCAATCGTGCGACGCGGTTACGCAGGTCGTCGATGTGCACCGGCTGAGTGAACTCGGCGCGCACGACCTCGCCGCCGACGAAATCGATTCCGAGATTGAGGCCACGGTAGATCGTGAATGTGACGGAAGCGATTGTGACGACAAGCGAAAGCACGAGTGCAAAGTTGCGCCAGTGCATGAAGTCGATGTTGGTGTGATCGGGGACAAGCTTTAGAAGCTTCATGGGCAATTGCCTTAAATGTGTAGCGCTCGAGGCCGAGCACTGCGGATCCACAGCGCCACCAGCATGCGCGTAAAATAAACGGCGGTGAACACCGACGTGACAACGCCGATGAGGAGCACAACAGCGAACCCGCGAACCGGGCCCGAGCCGAAATAGGCCATGATCGACGCCGAGATCACGTGAGTGACGTTCGCATCGAAGATTGCGCGGAATGCTTCATGATAGCCGGTTTCGACGGCGTCGATAAGGCGCCGCCCGCGCCTAATCTCTTCGCGGATCCGTTCGTTGATGAGGACGTTGGCGTCAACCGCGGCGCCGATCGTCAGGATGAAACCGGCAATCCCCGGAAGTGTCAGCGTGGCATTGAACATCGCCATGATGCCGAGGATGAGGAAGGCGTTCACGACGAGGGCGATGGTCGCATAGACGCCGAAACGACCATAGGTAACCAGCATGAAGATGATCACGCCGAGAACGGCAACGATCGAGGCAAGTGCACCTTTGTGAATGGAATCGGTTCCAAGCTCGGCGCTGACGGTGCGCTCCTCAATCGGGATGAGCTTTACTGGGAGCTTGCCGGCAGCGAGGCTGACGGCAAGGTCGTGGGCGCTTTGAACGGTGAAGTTGCCGGATATTCGCGCCTGGCCGCCTAGGATCGCGCTCTCTATCGTTGGCGCCGAAAGCACCTTGTCGTCGAGAATGATGGCGAATGGCTTGCCGACATTCTCCTGTGTCGCGCGGCCAAATCGCCGGGCGCCGGCCGAATCGAAGGTGATTTCAATGTCCGGCGCGCCATTTTCGTCGAAGCTCTGGTTCGCCTTCGAGATCTGGTCGCCCGAGACCATCACGCGCCGCTTGACCGCGATCGCTCCGTGGCCGTCGAACATTGGCAGTACCTGGCTGCCCGGCGGCGCGTGGCCTTGCTGGACCTCCTGCGGATCCGCGCCGGTATCCACGAGCTTGAACTCGAGTCGCGCAGTCTGACCAATGAGGCGCTTCAGCGCCTCCGGATCCTCAACCCCAGGAACTTCCACGAGAATTCGGTTCCCGCCTTCGGTTATGACCGTGATTTCCTTGGTGCCGGACGGATCAATCCGTTTGCGAACGACGTCGCGCGCAACGCCCATCGCATCCTTCATCGCCTGGGCGGTGCCGCTTGGGCTCGGCGTCAGCACGACCCTTGTTGAGTCAACGACGGATACATCCCAGTCGCGACTGCCGGTGAGCGCCACGGGACGCGTGAGGTTGCGCATTCGCTCGACTGCGGCATCAACTTGCCGCGGATCACGAACCATGAACGACAGCCGGCCACCGGCGGTTGAAATATCACCGACATCGATCCTGGGATCGCGGCGAAGTTCCGTCGCAACCGAATCTTCCATCGCCTGCAGCCGCTGTTTCTGAGCGTCCGCAGCATCGGCTTCGAGCAACAGGTGGCTTCCGCCGGCAAGGTCGAGACCGAGATTGATCCGGTACTGCGGGAGCCACCTCGGCCAGCTATCGCGAAGCGGAGTTGCCGCAATCAGGCTCGGAATGGACAGAAGTACGCCGATCGCAACAACCAGCGAGACGAGCCAAACTTTCCATTTTGGAAACTCGAGCATCAGTCGTTCGCTGGCTTAGCATTCTTGGTGAGCACATTGCTGATCGTCGATTTGACGACGTGGATGCGCACACCTTGGGCGATTTCAACCTCCGCTTCGTCGTCGCTCACCTTCGTAACCCGGCCACGGATTCCGCCGCCGGTGATGATTTCATCGCCCTTCTTGACCGCCGCTATTCGGGCTTGGTGTTCCTTTGCGCTGCGCTGCTGAGGACGAATCATGAGGATGTAGAAAATCGCGAAAATCAGCAGCCACGGCGCGATGCCGAGGAGCAGCTGACTGATGCCGCCGCTCGAACCAGCGGGAGCTGCCTGAACCATGCTCATCAGAAGTGGTGGGCTGGACATCGAAGACTTGCTAACTTTCCTTGAAGATCAAACCGACTGTCATGGCAGCCTGGACTACCAGAATGCATCGATGGTCGGGGCGACTGGATTCGAACCAGCGACCTCCACACCCCCAGTGTGATGCGCTACCAGGCTGCGCTACGCCCCGACTTGGCAGCGGCATCTAGGCACCGGTACCGAACAAGGCAAGGTCGGAGGGAGAGGCAGGTGTCGCGTCGCGTACAAAAACGCAAGCTTGCGAAATGGGTTGGGCGCGCCGTCACGCTCCTCCTGCTTGCTCCGGCATCATATCTCATTGCGGCGCTGCTCGGTTCGGTCATCCCGGTCAACACCATCTGGACCGAACCCGTGAAGGGGACGACGATCTATATCGCGGACAATGGCCTCCATGCTGATCTCATCATGCCGATTAAAGCGCAGGGACTTGACTGGTCAAAGCGCCTCCGCGAGCCGACGCTCGTACCGTCCGACGAAGCGTGGGTGGCGTTCGGATCAGGTGAACGTCAAGTCTACCTGGACACACCCAGCTGGTGGGACCTTCGGCCGCGAACGATCGCGCGTTCACTGGTCGGCGGCGAAAGGCTCATTCACGTCGAGCGTGTTGCGAACCCATATTATGCGGCTCGCGCGATACGGCTTCGACCCGAGGAATATCGGCGATTGTGGGCTGCCATCGCTTCGGACTTTGCCCTCGACGCAGCAGGTCACCCGGAGAGGATCAATCATAGAGGCTACAGCAGTGACGACGCCTTCTATGAG
>DASRBJ010000212.1:0-5341 GCA_035653695.1 Sphingomicrobium sp. | reverse complement strand
AATTGGGCGCTTATCAGCAAGCGTATAACGCATTTGCCCACGCCCATGAGCTCGACCGAACCAACGTCCCGGTGCTGGCGGCCATGGTTCAGCTCGCTCTCATGAGCGACAACTTCGATCTGGCTGACGATCAGGCAAAGTCGCTTGCCCTCCTCGCTCCTGACAATCCGGTCGTGACGCTCGTCGGAGGTTACGACGCATATCGATCCGGCGACAATGACAAGGCGGAGGCCGCTGCGGATTCTATTCTCGCAAACTCACCCGACGACTCTTTTGCGAAAGTGCTCAAGGCTAAGGTCTTGGTCGGAAGGGGACGTTTCGACGAGGCCGCATCCCTGCTGGAAGCTCAACATCAAATAACGCCGGACGATCAGGGCGCGCTCCGCGGTTTGACGGCGATCTACCAGTTTCGGGATGATTGGCGGAACCTGGCGCGAATCCAAACCGATGCCCACCGACTGAAGCCTCGCGATTTCACCGTCGCCGTCGCGGCAATCGATGCGTGGCTTCGAGCCGGCAACGTGGCCGCCGCCAGCCAGCTTTCAAGGCCGTACCTTGTTCGCTCGTCGAATCCCCGCGCCGTTGAATCCGTGTTGGAGTCGTGGGCCACGCATGCACCTCCTGGCGCGATCCTGCCCGACGCAGTCAAGCTGGCCAGCGCACTATCCGGCGACGCGCGCGTCTCCTTCGGCAATTACTTCAATCGCGTGCGGAGGCCTGACCTTACAGCAGCACTCCTCGGCGGCAGCCGGCTCCCTGTTACGCAGGCGAATGCTCGATTGAACGCCGTTGTCGCGCAGTCGATTGCCCTTCGCGGAAATTCCGCCGCGGCGAAGCGTCTTTTCGACTTGGTTCTGGAGCGCGAGCCCGATCAGGCCGAAGCCCTTCGCGGGCGCTGCGCATTAGAAGCAAGCAACGGAATGACCAAGCAGGCGATCATCGATGCAGAGCGACTGGTGACCATCAGCCCGGATTCGGCAGAAGATCGCCTGCTTCTCGCTCATGCGAACCGTGTGAGCGGCAACAACGCCGAAGCATTGCGAACGCTGTGGCAGGCTTTTCAGGACTTGCCCGGGGACGAGCAGGTTTTCTCCTCCCTCCGAAGCGCCCTCGCTTCGACCGGCGATTTGGACGGGCAGCGGCGCGTGGATGACGAATTCGCCGACCGGCGCAAGGCAAAGCTGACGAAAGATCTGGTTTGATGAACGCGACTGGCGAGTCCCTTGCCGTCCCACGCGAGCAAACGGTCCAAGAGTCCCAAGCTCTTGGACGTATCCGGGCGCGTCGGCACAGGTTCACTTCGAACATCGCGGGACCGATCTTCTTCGTCGCGGACCTGCTGTGCATCCTGTTCAGCGTCCCCTTCGTGCTCGTGGGCTACCGGATGGTCTTCGGGGATCGCTCCATCCTGCCGGTGCACATCTTTGCGCTGTGCGGTGCCGCCGGAACTTACCTGCTGATCCGGACATCGAGGCACGCTTATCATCGAACGCTGGTGAACCTGTTCGACGCGGAAGCCGACACTTTAATCGATGCTGTAGCGAGCGTGCTGATCGCCTCCGCCCTCGTTTGGCAGTTCGGCATGATTGCGAACCTTTCCCGAGGCATGGCGATCCTCTACCTGATGGTCTTCTGCACCATGTTGCTGATCTCTCGGCCGGTGGTGCGTGCCGTGATCCGTCAGCTCGCCGCGCGTGGCGCAATAGAGCAGAGGATCGCCTTCTATGGCGCAGATCCGGACTCTCTCGCAATCATCCGCAAAGTCCTAGAAGGGACGAACCTGCCTCACTTGCGGTTCGTCGGAGTTGCGGATGACCGGCCGAAGGTGAAGCGAGTCGAAGGCCTGAAATTGATTGGAGGCCTCGACGAGCTGCTTGCGCTGGCCCGTAGCGGAGAGCTCGATCAGGTCTTGTTTTGCGTCCCGAACCTGCCCCGCGAGCGTCTCCACGACATCATGGAACAGCTGAGCAACGTTTCGGTGGACGTGGCAGTGATCCCTGCCGAGGCAATCCAGCTCGCGCCCGACTACCGTGTCCAGTTGCTCGGGCAGCTTCCGGTGCTGACCGTTTGGCAACGGCCGTTCCGCGATATGAATGCATTGGTAAAGCGAGCCGAGGACTTGCTCATCGCGGGCACCGCTGTCGTATTGCTGTCGCCCGTGCTGTTGCTGACAGCGCTCGCTGTGAGGCTGTCGAGCCCTGGGCCGATCTTCTTCATCCAGCCGCGGATCGGCTTCAACAATGAGCTCATTCGCGTGCTCAAGTTTCGTACCATGTACGCGGATCAGACCGACCTGCTCGCGGAGCGAACGACGACCGCTGACGATCCGCGGATCACGCCTGTTGGACGAACGCTCCGCAAGCTCAGTCTCGACGAGCTTCCGCAATTGTTCAACGTCATTCGAGGCGACATGTCGCTTGTCGGTCCGCGACCCCACGCAACCCACATGAAGGTCGGGGACCGTTACTATCAGGACGCCGTACGCGGCTACGCGGGTCGGCACCGGGTGAGGCCGGGTATTACCGGCCTCGCGCAGGTCAAAGGCGTGCGTGGCGAGATCCGGACCATCGAACGCGCGAAGCTTCGCGTCGAGCTGGACACGCAATATATTGAAAACTGGTCGCTGCTGCTCGACCTCTGGATCCTGCTACTGACGGTACGCGCCGTGATTTGGGATCGCGACGCTTACTGAAAGCCGTCAGGCGAACTCGCCGAGCTTTTCCCTGATCAGATTGATCGTCGTTTCGATGTTCCGGCGCGACGAAGCTCCGAAGACGATTGACTGGACGTAGGGTTCATCCAGAACCCACTCGATGGCTTCACGGGGCGCCAGGGCACCGGAGGCGAAGATCGACATCGCAATTACGCGCGGAGAATAGCGCTCGGCCGCGCGGCGATAGCCTTCGATGCCCCCGCTCATGCGGAATCCGATCTTGTTTACATTCGCGCAGACGATCGGACTCTCGATCCCGGCCGCGTCCAGCAGCGGCAGCAGCTTGGGCACATTCATCGTGATGAAGCCCGGTTCCGCCGCATATTTCTTCCGGACATGTTCGGAGAAAGCGGCGAAAGCATCGACTGAGCCCAAACCTATCACGAGGTCCGTAACAACGTTCTGCAGGAAGATGACGGGCGTGGGCAGGCCGTCGAACATCTTCATCTCGGCGTCCACCAAGAGGCCGATGATCGCCTTCATGTCCTGGGTGGCGATGGCCTTCGACCCGCGCAGCAGCGTGTCGACGAATCCGTCCTTCGGGAGGAACTTCCGAAGCGCGTCGAAATAGCCGAGCTCAGTCACCGCGTTCGCATATTTGTGCGCGTAGGGCATGCCAGGGTACAGGTTGAAACCCTGCCACTTGCGGGGCTCGGCACGAATGCGCTCGCACACATCCGCGATCCGATCGTGCGTCGTGCACATGAAGCCGCCGGCCCCAAGGTCACGTGCCGCCTCGAGCACGCGCATGATCTCGTCCAGGTCCTGGAAGCGCATGGCCTGCTGCCGCGCCTTCTCCTCGGACATGTGGTTTACGCCGAAGAACTGATTATCGCCGAACAGGATCTTGTCCACGAGGTCAGGCTGCCTTGATTTCCTTGGTTGCGACGATGGTTTCACCCAGCTGCGGAGGAGGCCGATAGAGGCCCAAACGGTCCAGCAAGATCAACCATAGGAACTCCATCTGTCTCGCATAGCGGCGCCAGTAACGCCGCGGCTCGGTCGCCATGCGATAGATCCATTCGAGCCCGTTTTGAGTCATCCACCGCGGAGCGCGCTTTACCGCATCCGCTTCATAATCGATGGTCGCTCCGACGCCCATGTAGACCTTGACGTTCGGCATCATGTGCCGGTGCTTCACGATCCAAACTTCCTGCTTGGGCGCGCCGAGACCGACGATCAGACATGTGGCGCCTGATTGATTGATCATCTCAATAGCGTCCGCGCTTTCGGCTTCGTCGTTGACGAAGTTCATTGAGGGACCATGCGCCCCCACGACGATTTCCCGGCCGGCAGCAGCGTTGATCCGGCGACGCGCCTGCTCGGCTATGCCAGGGCGCGCGCCCAGCAAGAAAATGCGAACATCGGGATTGCTGGCGTGCCGCCTCCAATAGGCCGGAACGATGTCAGAGCCCGAAGCTTTCGATTGTATTCTTCGTCCGAGGAATTTGAGGCCCCAATAAACATACTTGCTGTCTGACGAGACAATTGCCGCTTGGCGATAGGCGTCGAGGAAGGCCGCGTTACGCTGAAGATGGAAAAGGTGGTCGGGGTTCAGTGTCCAAAGGATGCCCTCGTCCAGCCGGTCCACGACTTGCTCCACGGTAAGGTCATCTACCCACGCGTTGAGAATTCGGCACTTTTTCCACGGCGGAAAGCCCGCGCGAGCGACTGACCGGATGCTGCTCACGCCCGCCCCAACATTCGTGAGAGAAAATTGCCACGGTTCGTATTCGCAGCGACCGTCTCGTATCGAGTTGGCGCGCCGGATGCTGCGGTGCGGATCATATGGATCGCGGAATCGGTGGCCGCCGCTTCGGCAAAGCTGTTGGCGGCCTGGTCGGACTTGCCGGTGATCCGGTCCCGGAACGTCTCGAGCTGGGCGGAATATTCTTCGCCGCGGATGTAGAACTCGACGGGCTGCGTCAGGTCCGTCGTATAGCGCACGTTCCACCCCTCACCGTAGCCTTCAGGGAGGTTGCGGGGATCCCGGAAGTAAGCACGGAGCTCCTGGCGATCCGCGTAGAGCTTCCCCTTGTCGCCCCAAATGCTGATTTGCGTCGTCATCTTGCGATGCGAGGCATCCGACCAGTTGACCGAGAGCTGGGCGGAAACATCTCCGAAGCGAAGCGAGGCATAGACCTCGTCCTCGACGCCCTTTGAAAAGATCCGTCCGAGGGTAGCGCTGTCGCACGCCGTGCATTCGCCGAGGTACCAGTTGAGCAGATTCAACGGATGCGCAGCGTAATCCATCAGCGCCCCGCCCCCGAGCTCCGCCTTGCCGCGCCAGCTCGCTTTCGCGGGTCGTGTAACGACCGGGCCGTAGGCCTCACCGAGCACGTGACTGATCCGGCCGACCGCACCCGCCTCCACGAGCCGCTTGAGCTCACCGAAACATGCCACGAACCGATTATGATAGCCGACCTGCGTAACCAGTCCCCGCTCCTCCGCCAGCTGGGTAAGCTCTCGGCTTACTTCGGCACTCAGGGTCATCGGCTTTTCACAAAATACGTGAAGCCCTCTTTCGATCGCCTCGCGCACAATTGGTTCATGCGAAGCCGTCGGCGTTGCGACGATCACCGCATCCAACCCCTCGAGCTTCATCGCCTTGCCCGCGTCGGTCAGGTG
>DASRBJ010000211.1:0-2527 GCA_035653695.1 Sphingomicrobium sp. | reverse complement strand
CGCGCCTCGCCGAAAACGATGCTGATGTCATTGCCGTACCGGCCGCATTTACCGTCCCGACTGGTCAAGCGCATTGGCACGTTCTCCTTCGCGCCCGCGCAATCGAGGCTGGTCTTTTCATCGTCGCGGCAGCGCAAGTTGGCCGTCACGAGGATGGTCGCCAAACCTTCGGGCACAGTCTTGTCGTCGATCCGTGGGGCGAGATCATCCTCGACATGCGTGATGAGCCGGGGATTGGCTTTGCGGAAATCGATCTCAAACGGATTTCAGACGTCCGTTCGCGCATACCCGCGCTTAACCACAGGCGTGCTATTCCGGACGCGGTAACATTATGATTGTGTTCGATCTCCAGTGCCGGGATGGCGGTGAGACATTTGAAGGCTGGTTTCGCTCGGGCGCCGAGTTTGAGGAGCAGCGAGCGGCCGGGCTCGTGCAATGCCCCATCTGCCAGTCGGCGAATATCGAAAAAGCACCAATGGCACCGCGCTTGACTCGAACAGGATCCGATAGTGCTCTCGAGCGGCTGGCAGCGGCGCAGGCCGAGATTCTTAAAGGGTCGCGCTGGGTGGGCGATAAATTCGCCGACACGGCACGCGCCATGCACGCGGGCGAAATCGAGCGCGAGCAGGTTCACGGCAGTGCAACTCTCGAGCAAGCCAAGTCACTCGTCGACGAGGGAGTTCCCGTAGCGCCGCTGCCACTTCCGGTAAGGCCGCCGAGCCAGATCAATTGATTGCTGTCGCGGGTGCCCCTATTCGTGGCTGGACGACCCCGTAGCTCAGCAGGATAGAGCATCAGATTCCTAATCTGAGGGCCACAGGTTCGAATCCTGTCGGGGTCGCCATACTTGCGAGGGCGTAACAAATGGCGACGCAGCACAAGGCGAAAGATGATCCCGGACTGATGGACCGTTTGTTCATGCAGCACCCAAGATCGCTTGGAATGTCGTGGGCGGCCCACGGTGCCGGGGCAGTCGCGATCGGCCTGCGGCTTGTCGGCGCCGGCTTTGCTTGTCTTGTTCACGCAGTCGTGCCTGGAATCTTTACGCAGACGGCGGGGCGAACCGTCACGCACATGTACGACCATATGGCGCGCCGGAAGGCAGGTGCCAGCAACCCGGAGAATTGGCCTGATTACGAAATCTAACCGCCGTACGGCGGTTGCGATTGTCGGCGGCGGCGCATCGGGGACTATCCTTGCGGCGCAACTCGCAAAACGCGGCATTAAATCGGTGATCATCGACGGCAGCGGACGAGCAGGCCGGGGTGTTGCATACTCGACTCGTGACGAGGTCCATCTTCTCAATGTGCGCGCCGAAGCGATGAGCGCCTGGGCGGGCGAGCCTGACCATTTTGCAAAGCGTGTCGCCGCGCAAGGGCGCGAGCCGAGAAGTTTCGCCGAGAGGCAGTTATTCGGCGAATATCTCGGCGAAATCCTTGATGAGGCGATTGAAAAGGACGCAACGCAAGTGATGCACGCAATGGCCGTTCGCGCTGTGAAGGAGGGGCGGAACTGGCGCGTCGGCGCGGACGATAGTTCAGTGGTCGAGGCCAATGCTCTCGTATTGGCCACTGGCAATCATGAGCCCGACACGATCGCCGCATTCGATGGCATGGGTTCGAGGTTCATTGGCAATCCGTGGGGTGACGCCGCTCGAGCCGCCGTCGATGATCTTGCGTCGCGGGATGCAGCTGCACTCCTTGTTGGCACCGGACTGACGATGGTGGACCTCGCACTCTCGCTCGACGCGGCAGGGCACAGAGGACCGGCCGTTGCGCTTTCGCGACGCGGGCTCGTCCCGCGCTCGCACGCAGACTTTACCGCGGCGCCCGTTGAACGAGGGGAAGTCCCGCGCGGGCTGCGCGCGATCCTAAGATGGCTGAGACGCCGCGGTGCTGAGGTCGGCTGGCGCGCGGCAGTCGACAGCTTGCGTCCACACACGCATTCAATCTGGCAGGGTCTTACCGGTGACGAGCAGCGGCAATTCCTGCGTCACGCGCGCCCTTGGTGGGATGTTCATCGACATCGTATCGCGCCTGAAGTAGCCGCCATGGTCAGCCGAATGATCGCCGAGGGACGGCTTCAGATTGTTGCGGGCCGGATCGTGAGTGCTTCGGCAACTCCCGCGGGTATCGAAGTTAGCTATCGCCGACGCGGCATGAAACCTCTGCAGTCCAAAACATTCGCCTACGTGTTCAACTGCACTGGTCCGCTCCATTCGATCGCCCGCTCGAAGGACCGGTTGTTGCGAAGCCTGCTCGATGCTCATGAGGTAAAACCGGATGAGCTGGGGATTGGCCTTCATGTTGACGAAGCGTGCCGCGCAGGGGACCATCTATGGGCAATGGGCGCGCTTACGAAGGGTCGTTTTTGGGAGACAATCGCCGTGCCGGACATTCGCGAGCAAGCGGCAGCGGTCGCTGCCGATATTGAGCGGGAACTAGCGTGATGACCTCTTCGGATGAACATGACCCGGTCAACGGCGATCTCGTCGAGGCACCGCCCTCCTATGCAGTCCCCGATGAGG
>DASRBJ010000210.1:0-4096 GCA_035653695.1 Sphingomicrobium sp. | reverse complement strand
CGGGAGGTCCTTGGGTTAGCCCGGGACTTTATAGAGTTCGGCGGCCGCCGGGCCGCGGCGGCTATTCTGCTCATGATTCTCGCCGGGCTTCTCGAGAGCGCCTCGCTGGCGCTGCTCGCGCCATTGTTCGCCATCTTCACCAACCCCGGCCGAGACAGCGCGGCAACGAAGTTGTTCAACTTCCTGCTTCCGCCGGACGCGACCATGTCCACGAAGCTCGCGCTGGTCCTGATGCTGTTTGTCATCGTGATGGCAATTCGAAGTGTGGTGATGATGGCTCGCGATCGGACGAACGGGTTGCTTCAGCTCGAATTTGGCGAGCGGCTGCAGGTGCGGCTGATGGAGGCGCTCGGCGCGGCACGTTGGCAGGACATCGAGAATCTGAAGCACGCGCGCATTCA
This sequence comes from Sphingomicrobium sp., assembly GCA_035653695.1. Classification (GTDB taxonomy): domain Bacteria; phylum Pseudomonadota; class Alphaproteobacteria; order Sphingomonadales; family Sphingomonadaceae; genus Sphingomicrobium. The sequence continues at coordinate 3,695 of DASRBJ010000210.1, read as the reverse complement.
GCAGGCGCTTGGCGGGAGCATGGGCCGGGTGATGAGCGGCACACAACTGATGCTTCAGGGAGCCGTCCAATTCACCATGCTGCTCGCTCAGTGGTTCATGGTCCTGCTGCTCGCCCCGGCAGTCGCGGTGATTTTCCTGGTGATTGCTGCGATCGGGGCATTTCCGCTGGTGCGCGCGCTTAAGGGCTCTTCGGCCCTTGGCCGGGAAATGAGCAGCGGCGGCCTCACTCTGGTGCACACCACAAGTCAGCTGCTCGGCGGCCTCAAATTATCGTTCGCGCAGAACATGCAGCCGGCGTTCGTCAAGGAATATGCGCGAGTCGCGCGCGAGCTGAAGGATCGTCGCTTTGCTTATCAGCGCGGCCAGAGCTCGATGCGCGCGGCGTTGACCGTGGGCGCGGCAATCGCCGGCGCGATTCTCCTCTGGGTCGGCTACGCGCTCGGAGTATCGATCGCGCGGCTGCTCGCGTCGTTCGCGATCTTCGCGCGCATGAACACTGCCGCGGTGTTGCTGATCCAGTGTTCGCACCAGCTCGCCAACAACGCTCCGGCGCATGGCGAAATCATGGGGCTGCTCGACGATCTGGAGTCGGGCCGGCTGGTCCTCTCGAAGGGACCGCAGCCGTCGCTCGGACGGATGAAGACACTCGAGTTCGACAGCGTCACGGTCGGGAAAGGACCGGACAAGCGCCTCGACCAGGTAAGTGTCGTCCTGCGGCGCGGAGAGACGATCGGGATTGCCGGGCCCTCCGGCGCTGGCAAGACGACGTTCCTCGACACGGTCGCCGGCCTGGTTGTCCCGGACGACGGCGTGGTGCGCATCAATCAATTGCCGATGGATCGTCCAGTGGCCAACCTGTGGCGCGACCGGATATCTTACGTCACGCAGGAATGCTTTCTGTTTAACGAGAGCATTCGTCGCAACCTCGTGTGGGGACGAAAAGAAATTTCCGACGATCTCCTATGGGAGGCCTTGTCCATCGTCCGAATGGACGGGGTGATCGGAAGGACCGGCGAAGGTCTCGACGTTGAAGTGAGCGAGCGCGGAATTCGTTTCTCCGGGGGAGAGCGTCAGCGGATCGCGCTCGCACGCGCAATCCTGCGTGACCCTCAGATCCTGATCCTGGATGAGGCCACCAATGCGATCGATATCGAAACCGAAGCCGCCATATTTGCGCGGCTCACCTCGGTCAGGCCTGAACTGACGATTATCGTGGTGGCTCATCGCCCGAGCACGCTTGCAATGTGCGACCGCATCATTCGGCTTGAGGATGGCCGACTGGTGGAAGACCTGAGGATCGAAGCTCCGGAGGCCGTTGCCCGATGACTGTTCCGGTTCGTGTGCGTGTGCGTAGGAAATATAGAAAGCTGCAGCGCTTCTCCCGCTTGCCTCTCAAGGACCGCGTGCTCACTTTTGAAGCGGCGGTCTTTCTCGCGATTGCGCGGGCGTGGCTGCTGATCGTTCCCTTTCGCAAGATAGCGGAGACGCTTGGAAGAAGTTATTCCGCTGCGGCTCCGAAGAACATCATCGAACCCGCATCTCAAGAGCAGGACGAGATCGCGACGAGAGTGTCGGAAGCGGTCAAACGTGCCGCGAAGAACATTCCGCTGCACGCGGTTTGCATCCAGCAGGCGATCGCCGCGAAGATGATGCTGCAGAGGCGAGGAATCCGCTCCGTGATGCATTTCGGGGTCGCCCGCGGACTGCCCGATTCAGGAGACGCGCTGCGAGCGCATGCCTGGCTCCAGACTGCAAACGTTGAGATTACCGGGTTTCCGCTCGATGACGATCTCAAGGAGATCGCCTACTTCGTCTAGAGCGCCGCGGGCGCCGGCGCAGTCTTCTCGTCCATCTCGTCCATTCGCGCGGGAAGACGGCTGACATCATGCGTCCGCCGGGTGAGCTCCGCGGCCGTCCACCAGGCGATCTCCCTCGTGAACCTCATGGCGCGGCTGAACCAGCTGTCCCCGTCCACGAGGTCCCACAGCAATTGGCGGTGCCTGGGCCACTGGATGCTGGGGTCCCATGGGGTGATCAGCATTGCGACCAGCGTGTCGTCCGGGACGACCCACTGCTCGGTCGGCACGCGGCTGACTCCCGTCAGCGCGATGACCGCGCGTCGCGCGAAAGCGTAGGATCTTTCCAAAGCTTGATAGCGCGCGGCTTGGTCGAAGGCGGCGAGCCGCTCGCCGTCCGCCGCATGGAGTTGCCGGGCAAGGTCAAGGACGTGTTGGCCCACAGGTTCATGATTGGTCAGACCCTTGACGATGCTCATGACGGTATTGAGAAAGATCGACGTGGGGCCGAACCCGGGAATTCTTTCACCGCCGATCTCCGTCCATGCGAGGTCGTTCAGCATGGCTTCCTCATGGCGTGGGCGGGGGCAGCTCGGTTGCTGCGTCCGATGATGAAGGTCGACGCCTAGCCGGTTCGGATCGTCCGGAAGAAGGGCATGTTCTCCAAGATAGTGCCGCCACCAAGGGGAATCGCAGAACAGCGGAATCCAGTATCCCATCTCCTTGAGCAAGGCCGTGGCTCGCGCAAAATCATCGTATTTGACGAGAATGTCGACGTCGGCGGCGGGCCGTTCGAACACGTCCTGCCCCAACAGGATTTGCCGCACGGGGCCCTTGAAGGCAGCGTGGAGGATCCCGGCTTCGGAGAACTTCCTGGTCACTTCGCGAAGCGTAGCCAATGCCTTGGCATTCTTCTTCCCGGACCTGCGAAGATACACCGCAACGTCCGGCTTCACCTCCTCGGGGAGCGGAACGCCGATCGCCTGAAACTGCTTGAGGACGGGCTTGAGCAACTTGTTGACGCGAGCGATCCGTACAATTTTGGTCGCGAGCTCTGCGTCGATTTCGGGATGCTCCTTCACCCCCGAGCTGAATTCGCGGCTGGTTAGCTGGGCGATAAGCCTCGCCGCGGCCAGATCGCTCACGCGCTCGCTTTCGACTGAGCCTGACATCTACTCTCTGCCCCCCGGCGACCGGAGCAGAGTTTCAGGACCGTTGTGCGGGAATGTCAATCGACTGGCAGGAGCCTTGCTAGCATCCCCTGGTCGGATCTTTGCACTTCCCTTGGACCACGCCGCTCCACGCGTCTCGGGCGATGGACGCGGGTTCGAAGGCCCATGCTCCGCCGCGATAATCGGCCGCAGAAATCGAGCGGAGAAGTGCGGCGGCCCTCTTTGCAACACTGTCCCGACAATATGTCTTTGCGCGCCGTGCCCGCCTTTCAGCGAGGTCGTCGTACGATTGAGCGAGCTGTCCGAGGCGGGCGAGCCCGTCGCGTTCGGCAATCAGTCGGAGGATTGTTGCGCGTGACTTCGCGCTTAGCGCCGCCCATTCGTCGGCCGTCCCGTAGTGAATAAGGCGCCTCGCCAACCGCTGACCAATGCTGTAGCTGACGGGCACCCCGTACGTATTCCCGCCGTGCTGACGGTAGATGGCAAGCGGTTCATCGACGAACCGGACCTCGCCAAGCGCTCGGGCCAGGAAGAAATACCATTGATCGTGTGCGAAGATGACGTTGCCTTCGTTCTGGTCGATGGTCAGGTCCCACAGATCATCGAAGCGGCGAAGATCGGAGCGAAACACCATGAGAAACCCGCTCGGTGACTTGAACGGCGAGAGCGGCTTCTCTTTGAGAGCCGCTTCCTCCTCCCCAGCGGAGTAGAGATTTCGCGTCCCCC
>DASRBJ010000209.1:0-3769 GCA_035653695.1 Sphingomicrobium sp. | reverse complement strand
AGGCCAGCTGCCGCATCCCCAAGGCTCGTCCATGTCGACGCCGAGACCAACGTCAGGATTCGCGCCGCGGTTGCTCTCAGCGGCGCCGGGATGCCGGCGATCCGCTTCCAGAAGTTCGCGGTCAGCAGATAGCGATTATATCCGCCGAACAGCTCGTCGCCGCCGTCCCCCGACAACGACACAGTAACATGGCGACGGGCGAGCGCCGCGACGAGGTGGGTCGGAATCTGGGACGAATCCGCGAACGGCTCATCGTACATTGTCGGAAGCGAGGGAATGACGTCCATCGCCTCACCCGCGGTGACATAGAGTTCCGTGTGCTCGGTCCCAAGGTGCCGGGCCACCGCCTGGGCGTGCTCGGCCTCGTTGAATCCTTCCTCGTGAAATCCGATCGTGAACGTCCTGACCGGCCGCGAAGAGACCTTTTGCATCATTGCGACGACTGTCGAGGAATCAATTCCTCCGGACAGAAAGGCTCCGAGCGGCACGTCAGACATCATCTGCCGGCGGACGGCTCGTTCGAGGATCCGCTCGAGTTCGTCGACCGCCTGCTCAGGCGCGAGATCGACCGGATTGGTCGTACCGTTGCGGGCAACTGCCGCGCCCGACCAATATTCCTCAATTTTAGGTTCGGCAGACCTTTCCGCCAGGGTCAGAATCGTTCCCGGCCGGAGCTTGGATATGCCCCGATAGATGGATTTCGGAGCGGGGACGTCCAGATAACGAACGAACAGGCCGAGCGCCTCGCGGTCCACATCAGCATCGAAGCCGTCGTGCTGGCGAAGCGCCTTGAGCTCGGAGGCGAACAGGAATGGACTCTTCGGGCCCTTCTGGCGGCCATAATAGAGAGGCTTCTCGCCAAGACGGTCGCGAGCGAGCGTGAGCGTTCGGTCCTGCCTGTCCCAAAGTCCGAAGGCGAACATACCTCGGGTTCGGATCAGCGTCGGCTTTATTCCCCAGAAATCGAACCCTGCGAGCAGCGTCTCGACGTCCGAATGGCCGCGCCAGGCAACTTCATGTCCGGCATCGGCGAGCTCGCGGCGAAGATCGAGATGGTTGTAGAGCTCACCATTGAAGCTGATCACGAAGCGCCCGCTTGGGCTGAGCATCGGCTGCTCGCCCGCCGGCGAGAGGTCGACGATCGCGAGGCGGCGATGCCCGAAGCCGATCGTGGCCTCGTGGTCGAACCAGAGTGCCTCATGATCGGGCCCGCGATGCGCGAGTGCCCGTGTCATCCGCTCAAGAATCGCCGGATCGATCCTGGGCCCGCCAAAGACTCCGACTATGCCGCACATGCCTCTCCCATAACGGCGAGGCGGTCATCCGCACAATCGAACGTTGGGGGAAATCTCCGGCGCGAAGCTCAATCGCGGCGTTCACAAAGATAGTTCATCGTCGCGAAAATTTCGGACCGTCCGCCGCGGTAACGCCAGGGAACAAGCCCGCCCGGAACGATCCTGTAGAAATCATAGCGATCGCCAAGGAGCTTAATAAAATCATTGAGATAAGTTCTCGAACTTACATTGTTTTCGCCGAACTCGAATTGAATGAACCGGATTGCGCCGGCGCTCAGCAGTCCGTGCGCGCCAACGAGCGCATGATATTCATGACCCTCGATGTCGAGCTTCAAATAGTCGATCCTGTCGATGCCCCGCTCCCTGCAGAAGTCGTCGATTGTCGCCAGCTTGATGATTTCCGTAAACCGGTCATGGAACGGCCGGATCGGCCGTTCGAGCTGGTGAACCGATGCGATCGTCGACCCCGGCTCCGACGAATACAGCTGGGCATCGCGCGGTTCGTCGCTAAATCCGAGGCGATGCGTGCTCACATTGGCATTCGCGCGCGCCAGATTGTTGTTGAGAATGTCGAAGGTCGCGAGCGACGGTTCGAACGCATACACATCCGGTTCGTGAAAGGTCGCGCAGCAAAGTTCGGAGAACTCGCCGACGTTCGCTCCGACATCGAAAATGATCGGCCGGGGCGCGCGCGGCAACTTTCGAGCGGCATAGCGCACCGCTTCATGCTCTCCGGTCGACCTCAACCGGTTTGCCCAAAAATTCATGCTGACCAGGCTGATTCCGTGAAGCGCCTGCCAGAATGGTTGCAATGCGCGACGCCGCACCAGCCTGTTAAGCAACTCGCGCATTCAATTCGAACCTCCGATGCGCCCTTGCCGTTCAATGCTCCGATTGGACAGGTCGGACGGAATGTCATTGTTCACATTGGGCCGCCCCACGTCACCCGAACGTGGATAGGCCCTGAATTAATCGACAGGGATGACGCCGCCCTATTTCCAACAAAAACTAAATGGAGCGCAAGGATTGCCAGCCTCGCTCATTACTGTACAAACTTTCGTTAGGGTATCTCATCACAATTTCGCAGAAGAATGAGCGGGATCCGCCAATACATTCGTAATCTTGAATACTCGCTGCCGGTACCCTTGCAGCGGCCTTTAATCCGTGCCGTTCGCGAGAGCCCGTATGTACTCGACTATGACGCGAGCCATTCCATTTTCATTCACATTCCGAAGACCGCCGGAACGAGCATCGGAGAAGCCATTTACGGTCACTGGGTCGGCCATGTCCCGCTCAGCCGCTTCGCTGCCTTCGACGATCGAAAATTCAAGAGCTTCTTCAAATTCTCGTTCGTGCGCAATCCGTGGGATCGGCTCTTGTCTGCCTTCGCTCATCTAAAGGGCGGTGGGGAGCCCCTCGCGCGGCGCGAAGCACTTTGGTCAGAACGATATCTGGGCAACATCGAAAGCTTCGAACAGTTTGTCCTGGCTCTCCGCGATGGTGAGTTTCGCTCGGTTATCGTTGGCGACGTTCATTTCAGGCCACAGTTGGACTGGATCACCCTGCCCGGAAGCGAACGGATTGCGGTCGATTATCTCGGCAGGTTCGAATCGCTCGAGGAGGACTATTCGCAAGTGACGCACCGACTCGGCATCGCCGGCAACCTACCAATGCGGAAGCAAACCAAACGGCCCCGGTACCGGGACGCGTACAGCGCTGAGATGAGCAAGATCGTGGAAGAAATTTTTCGCAATGATATCGAGCGGCTCGGCTACGATTTCTGACTGCGAGCGAATGGATGAGCTTCAATCATCAATCTTGCGAATCAGGCGCGCTGGGTTGCCGGCAACGATAGAGCGGGCGGGAACATCTCGAGTGACGATCGATCCGGCCCCGACGATGCTCCGCTCACCGATCCTAACGCCCGGCAGTATGATCGCGCCAGCGCCGATCCAGACGCCCCGGCCGACGCGGATAGGGCCGTCGATATATTTTCGTTCCGCAGGGACTTCGAAAGTGGCCGGGTCCAGACCGGCGTCGATCAGCATGACTCGCGCCGACAGAACGACATCGTCGCCGATGTCGATCCCGCATCGGCCGAGGATGAAGACATCATGATTGATGCCGCAATTCGCGCCGATCCTGACATTCCGCGGATAGACGACCGTGAACTGGCCGTAGACGTCTACGGCGCGACCAAACGTCATCCGCCCCTTTAAGGCTAGCCAGCGACGCTTTAGCCTTGCAAACAAACCACGCTCCCGATCATGGGGTGAATTAGTCCGCCTTGTGCTTGTCAGCTCGGCCGGGGGAACAGGTATGCGCGCTACGAACGACAGGCAATGAGATTTCCCTCTATAGGGCCGGCCCGCAGTTTCATTGTCGAACAGCAAGCTATGCTCATGTCGAGCTTCAACAGCTTGCTTCTGCGGATCGCTGGTCTCGGCAGCACCTTCCTGCTTGGGGTCGTCCTT
>DASRBJ010000208.1:0-3172 GCA_035653695.1 Sphingomicrobium sp. | reverse complement strand
ATAGGCGAGCTGGATCGTGCAGCGCCTTGCAAGGCCGGCGGCGACAATGTTCTTGGCAAGGTAGCGAGCCGCATAGGCAGCGGAGCGGTCGACCTTGGTCGGATCCTTGCCTGAGAAAGCGCCGCCGCCGTGCGGCGCCGCGCCGCCATAAGTATCAACGATGATTTTTCGTCCAGTCACTCCGGCATCGCCGTCGGGACCGCCGATCTCGAAACTTCCCGTTGGGTTGATGTGGTACACGGTCTCGTTGCCAAGCAGTTGCGCCGGCATCACGCGCGCAACGACGTCCTTGACGTACGCGTGAAGTTGAGCCTGCTTTTCGCCCTTGTCATAGCCCGGCTTGTGCTGCGTCGAGACCACGATCGCCGTCGCCTTTGCGGGCTTCCCTTCTTCAAAGCGCAACGTCACCTGGCTCTTGGCGTCGGGTTCGAGAAACGGAGCGGCGCCCGAATGGCGATCCTTGGCCATCTCCATCAGGATCTTGTGACTATAGTCGAGCGTCGCCGGCATGAGGTCGGGTGTCTCGTCGCAGGCAAAACCAAACATGATCCCCTGGTCGCCGGCGCCCTCGTCCTTGTTCTCGCCCGCGTCGACGCCTTGCGCGATGTGCGCGGACTGGGGGTGCAGGTGATTTGCAAAGTCGAACTGGTCCCAGTGGAAGCCCTGCTGTTCGTAGCCAATGCGCTTGACCACGCCGCGAACCGCATTCTCGATTTCCTCGCGAATTCCGGGTGCCCAATTACCCTCCTGGTCCATGATGCCCTGGCCGCGGATCTCCCCGGCGAGGACGACCCGGTTCGTCGTCGTCATCGTCTCGCATGCAACGCGTGCTTCCGGATCCTTTGAGAGGAAGAGATCGACAATTGCATCGGAAATCTGGTCGGCAACCTTGTCGGGGTGGCCTTCGGAAACGGACTCGGACGTAAACAGATAAGAGCTGCGCATGAGAGTAGGAGGTCCCCGATTCAAGGATATAAGGAAAGCTTTATATGTGCTTCCTAGCGGCGACTGCGCCCCAGCACAATGCCGCCGATCACGAGAACGAAGCCAAGGATCAGCGGGATGATATTGCCAAAGCGGGCAAATGGCGGAGGAGCAGCAGCGGGCGGAAGCACCGCGTCGATGACGCCCGGTGTGCGCCACGGCAGCAATTTGACGATATTTCCCCTTGCATCAATGACGGCACTGATTCCGGTCGGTGTCGAGCGCAGTACTGGTAGACCTTCCTCCGCCGCGCGAAGCCGGGCTTGTGCCAGGTGTTGTGGGGGTCCCCACCGTCCGAACCAGGCATCGTTCGACGGATTGAAGATGAAGCCCGGCCGATTCTTCTCGTCGACCACGTGCCCGGAGAAGATGATCTCGTAGCAGAGGTCGAGGCCCACTTTCCCCCATTGTCCGCCAAGGTCAATGGTTCGTGGTCCAGGACCCGGTGTGAAGTCGAGGTCGCCAGGAGCAAGACGCGACAGACCGATCGCCGAGAGGAGCGGGCGCATTGGAAGATACTCCCCATAGGGGACGAGGTGAGCCTTATCGTATCGGGCGAGGATTCGCCCGCCCGGTGCAATGACGAAAATGCTGTTCTCCGCCCCGCTGACGTTGACGCCGTCCGACGAGTTAATGGCGATTCCACCAGTCAGCAGGCGATCACTGGGTCCAAGCAGGGAAGCGGCGCTGCGTCGCTCGAATTGCGCGAGCGCCTGGTGTTCGTCGGTGCGACCGTCCTGGAGCGGTTCGGTGACGGCCGCTTCAGGCCAAAGGAGCAGGCGGGGCTCGTTCGACGGGGGACCAGAAAGCGCGGCGAGACGCCGCGCCGATTCATCTTCGAAACCCGGTCGCCACTTGTTCTCCTGGCCGATGTTCGGCTGGACTATTCGAACGTTCAAGACCGCCAGGGGATCGCTTGGAACCGACGAGGCGGGAAGAACCCACAAGAACGCGGTCGCGCCGACGATGACGAGAAGCGGCAGCCACTTGCGGTAATATTCAAGCCAGATTGCGCCGCCAAGCAGGACAACGACTCCGGACAGCCCGTAGGTGCCAATCAGCGCCGTGATCCTGATCAATGGTGTTGAAGCAAGGACGGCTGCCGCTGGGTTCCAGGGGAAGCCGGTGAACATTGTGCCACGAAGCCACTCGGTAATCGCCCAGGCGCCGCCAAGCACCGTCACAAGCGCAACCCGATCATTCCGCCCGAGGCGCCACGCTATTCCCGTTGCAACCGCAGGATAGATCGCAAGGTAAAATGAGAGGAGAACGACCGCGATCCAGCCGAGCCAAGCGGGCATCGCAGACTGGTAGGTAAAGGCGGTCGCAATCCAGTTGAGCCCGACGACGAACTGACCGAGACCGAACGTCCAGCCAACGAGGAACGCTCGCAAGATCGTCTTGGAGCGCCAGGCGAACTCGCAAAGGAATGCAAAGGCGACCGGGAGCACGGGCCACAGACTGGTCGGCTCGAAGGCAAAGGCCGATGCCGCACCGGCAAGCAGGGCATAGAAAAGATAAAGCATCTGGCTCGCTGGCTAGCTGCTGGGATGACTTAACGAAAGCCTCGACAACCGCCTTCTTCCCGAGCAGTGATCATTCCATGGCTTCGACCGTTTTCCACTTGGCATTTCCCGTCGACGATCTCGGCGCGGCTCGGCATTTTTATGGCGGCATTCTCGGGTGTCCCGAAGGGCGAAGCGCGGATGAATGGATCGACTTTGACCTCTTTGGTCACCAGATCGTCGCTCACCTTGCTCCTGATCAGGTGCATCGTCGGTCGACCAATGAGGTCGACGGCGAGCACGTTCCCGTGCCTCATTTTGGGCTGGTCATGGCAATGGACGAATGGAAAAGGCTCGCGGACAAGCTGAAGGCGGCTGAAGTCGCGTTCGTGATCGAGCCGACGATCCGCTTCCGCGGCCAGCCCGGCGAGCAGGCAACCATGTTCCTGCTCGATCCTGCAGGCAATGCGCTCGAATTCAAGGCGATGGCGAACCCGGCGAACCTGTTTGCAAAAAACTAGTCGGCTTCACCGCCGGATTCTTCGGGCGCATGCAGCCTCACTCGAATGATCCGGCCAGGGTCGGAGTCCACTGCTTCGAGCTTCCATCCGGACGGATGCGTTACGCATTCGCCTTTTTGCGGGATGTGCCCGGCTAGCAGAAATACCAGCCCGCCAAGCGTG
>DASRBJ010000207.1:0-9850 GCA_035653695.1 Sphingomicrobium sp. | reverse complement strand
ATAGCCGCGAGCTTTCAGCAGGCGGTTGTTGACTGCCTCGTTGATCGGACTCGTGCCGCGCTCGAGAAGACGAACGTCCCAACGTTGGTTGTCGCCGGGGGTGTTGCCGCCAATCGATCGGTGAGGGTTGCCCTTGAAAATCTTGCTGACGCCTATGATCGCCGGTTCAGCGTCCCGCCGATCGCTCTGTGCACGGATAATGCAGCGATGATCGCCTGGGCTGGCGTTGAGCGATTCGCGAGTGGGCGACAAGATCCTCTCGATGTTCCCGCACGAGCCCGGTGGCCGCTCGATCAAAGTGCCGAGAAGGTGCGCGGCGCGGGCGTCAAGGCATGAAGATCGGAGTGATTGGCGGCGGTGCATGGGGAACCGCGCTTGCGCAAGTCGCTTCAGAAGCGGGACAAGAAACCTTGCTGTGGGCGCTTGAGCCGGAGGTCGTCGCTGCGATCAATGACCGGCATGTGAATCCCATTTACCTCAGCGGCGTAGCACTCAATCCTTGGATCCGTGCAACGTCAGAACTGGGAGATCTGTACGAGTGCGATGCATGGCTCCTGGTTACGCCGGCACAGCACATGCGAACAGTTCTCGCGCAGGCAAGCGACTGCGAGAAACCGCTTGTCCTATGCTCCAAGGGCATAGAGGAGGTTAGCGGAAAGTTCCTGCATGAAGTGGCGAGCAAGGTCTGTCCAAGAGCCCCAGTTGCGGTCCTGTCCGGACCGACATTTGCGCATGAAGTCGCGAAGAGGTTGCCGACGGCGGTTACCCTTGCGACGGAGAACCGGTCTATTGCCGACAAGCTTCGCGCGCGTCTCGCGCAGCCGACGTTCCGGATTTACCTTTCGGAAGATGTCACCGGCGCGGAGATTGGAGGTGCTGTCAAGAACGTGCTTGCAATCGCGTGTGGCGTTGTTGACGGAAAACAGCTTGGCGAAAATGCTCGGGCAGCGCTGATTGCGCGCGGTTTTGCAGAAATGACGCGGTTCGGAGTGGCATTTGGCGCTCGCCGTGAAACCCTCGCCGGGCTGTGCGGGCTCGGTGATCTCGTTCTCACCTGCTCTTCTACGAACTCACGCAATTTCTCGTTGGGGAAGGGGATTGGGGAAGGAAGAAGTGCAGCAGAGCTGCTGATCGATCGACGAACAATCGCCGAGGGCGCCTTTACGGCACCGGTGCTCGCGAGGCTCGCGCGGGAAAGGCGCATCGACATGCCGATCGTGGAAGCCGTCGATGCGCTGGTAAGTGGCCGCGCAAACGTGGACCAGGTACTTGATGCGTTGCTATCGCGGCCACTCAGAGCGGAAGGTATTTAGAAATCGACCGCGATGCCGTTCTTTTCCCAGTCGCCGTAACGTGTCGGATCGAGCCGTTCCGTTTCGCCCGAAGGCGGACCGGACGTCTGTCCCTCCGCAGGAGTTGGAATAGGCGGCGTTGGAGAGAGATAGGGCGGCGGTTCCAAGTGGAGGGGTCGCTTCTCTTCGTCTTGCATGCGATCAAGATGATGATTGGATGCACCGATGCCAAGCGTTGAAGGCGTCGCCGCGCGCCGAGTTGCGCTTCAGATACTCGATCAAGTACTCCGACGCGGACGAACCATTGATGCCGCAAGCGCAAATGGGCGCAATCTTGCTCCCAACGACTTGGCACTAGCCATTGCGATCGCCGGCGAAGCATTACGCCGCCTGCGTGATATCGACGAGCTTATCGACAGCACGACGCGAACACGGCTGCCGTCCGACAGCAAGGCACGCGCGGTTCTTCGACTTGCTCTTGCGCAGAAGGTTGGACTCGGAACGCCGGACCACGCCGTCGTTTCAACGGCTCTGCCACTACTCGATGGCGGACCCCGACGTCTCGCGCATGGAATATTGGGAACATTACTTCGGCGCGGAGTTCCCGTAGCAAATTCTTCGAAACTGCCGAATCCGGTCGAGGAGCGCTGGGGTGAGTGGTGGGGAAAAGAAGCGGTGCTTGCTGCCCGACGCCAGATTGTCCGGCGACCGGATCTCGATCTCACTTTTGCAAGCCCACTGCTCGCTCAGCGCTATGCCGAACAGAATGGAGGGTGCTCGCTCGCATCAGGCCATGTCCGTCTGCAAAGCCGTTCCGTTGAAGACCTTCCCGACTTCGAAGAAGGAAGTTGGTGGATCCAGGATCTTGCCGCCTCATTGCCGGCGCGACTTGTCCCGAGCAATGCTGTCAACGTGCTGGACCTGTGCGCTGCTCCCGGCGGGAAGACGATGCAACTCTCGGCTGCTGGTCATTCGGTCACGGCTGTCGATTCATCGACTAGTCGTCTCAGACGACTAGAAGAAAATCTCAATCGGACGCACCTCGCCGCAAAGCTCGTTGAAGCTGATGCAGTTGACTGGACTCCACCGATTGAGTTCGATGCAATTCTTCTTGATGCGCCCTGCTCAGCGACCGGGACGTTTCGACGCCATCCTGAGGTTCTCTACCGAGCGCGCTCCGATGTGATTGCTCGGTCCGCCGAGCAGCAAGCAGTCTTGCTCGATCGTGCGTCGCGATGGCTGAAAGTGGGCGGGACAATCATCTATTCGGTGTGCTCGCTCGAGATTAGGGAAGGCGAAGAGGTGATTAGGGGCTTCCTTCGTCATTCCTCGGACTTCGCCATTGATGGCCCTTCCAACCTGCCACACTTCGTTCCGATCTCAAGCGAGGGATGGGTCCGGATCTTGCCCGGGCTGATCGAAGAAGAAGGAGGCCTCGACGGCTTCTTCATCGCGCGCCTTGTCCGAGTCCGTTAATCGCGTTTAATCAGGACTATGCCCGTCATTGCCCCCTCCATTCTATCGGCCGATTTTGCCCGATTGGGCGACGAGGTGCGTGCAATCGACGAGGCGGGCGCCGATTGGATCCATATCGACGTCATGGACGGGCACTTCGTTCCGAACCTGACGATCGGCCCATCAGTCGTGAAGGCCCTTCGTTCGCATACGAAGAAGCCTTTCGACGTTCACCTTATGATTGCTCCCGTTGATCCATTCATCGATGCTTTCGCCGATGCGGGAGCGGATATCATTACAGTCCATCCCGAGGCCGGCGCTCATCTCCATCGGACCGTCCAGCGCATCAGGGCCCTTGGCCGGAGGGCTGGCGTCGCACTTAATCCCGCAACACCCGAGATAGCACTCGATTATGTCCTTGAGGATGTTGACCTTATCCTGGTGATGAGCGTCAATCCTGGATTTGGAGGTCAGAAGTTCATCTCAAGCCAGTTGAGAAAGATTGAATCGATTGGAGAGCGGATCGTTCAACTTGGTCTTGAAATCGAGCTCGAGGTAGATGGCGGAATAGATCCCGAAACGGCACGGCAGGCGGTCGGAGCAGGAGCAACAGCACTTGTTGCTGGAACAGCTGCGTTCCGAGGTGGACCTTCCGCATACAGGTCGAACATCGATGCCCTGAGAGGTCCAAGTTGAACCGCGACGGATCGGCCGCCGAACGCGCCATCGTGGGCAAGCTTGCTCGTGGTTCCCTATTTTCGCGATTACGCCGATCCAAGCAGCCGCTGAAGCTTGTGGCGGTCCCACGGGATCATGTCCATGGCGAACGATCGAATGGAGAAGCGTTGCTTGCCGGCCGTTTCACGGTTGGTGCCGAAACGCTGACGCTCAAGGATCTCGATTTCGGCGAAGTCGGCACAAAGAGCCCACTTGCCGCGCAGCTTCAGAGCTTTTCGTGGCTCCGAGACCTAGCCGCAGCTGCATCACGGGAAAAAGGCGCGCGTCTTGCCGAAGCGGTCGTTGGTCGGTGGCTTCTTGCACATGGTGCGAAGGTCGATGATGCCTGGGCGCCGCACCTGTGGGGCGAACGCATCCTCTTCTGGGCAGCTTATGCGCCCTACATCTTGTCCAGCCGAGATAGCGGCTACCGGTCGGCACTCCTGAACACGCTCGCGCGCGGGGCAAGGCATCTTGATTCAAACGCCGACAAGGCGCCGCCGGGCCTTGATCGCGTAACGGCCTGGTGTGGTGTCGTTGCTGCTGGTCTGCTCGTCCAGGGAGGGGTGCCCCGTGTCGCACGCGGCGAAGCGGGGCTTGCGCCCGCCTTGGCCGGAGCTCAGTTCGATGACGGTGGGCTCGTGAGCCGCTCTCCCTATGAGCAGATCCGCCTCGTTGATCGTCTTGGTCTCCTTCGCGCCTGCTATGTCGCGGCCAAACAGACAATTCCCGACGGTATAGAGGCTGCCGCACAGGCATCATTAGCCGCGCTCCACGGGATCATGATGGGCGATGGAGCACTCTCGAGCTGGCAGGGCTGCGGGCCATCGGATAGTGCTCGGATCGCCGACCTCATCGACGGCTGCGGGATGCGTGCACGTCCTCTGCGCCACGCTGGCGGATGGGGCTATCAGCGCTTGTCGGCACTTGGCACGATTGTCTGATCGATGCTGCGCCGCCGCCGCCACAAAAGATTGCGGAACGCGGCTCCGCCTCGACTTTGGCATTCGAGCTCTCCGACGGCTCGCAGCGGCTCGTGGTCAACTGCGGGGGTCCCGGCCCAGTTCCAAGCGATCTTCCGCAGGAGCTACTGCAGGCCTTGAGGACAACTGCGGCACAGAGCACGCTTGTGCTCTCCGACACCAACTCAACAAATATTCTCGCGGACGGCTCACTCGGCAAAGGCGTAGAGGATGTCGCAATCGACCGCAGCGAGGACAATGATGCCAGTCGCATTGAGGCAAGTCACGACGGCTATGTCCGCGCGTTTGGACTGGTTCACAAGCGCAGTTTGATGCTTGGTAATGATGGCAAGGAGTTGCGCGGCGCTGACCAGCTGACGGCACGCGGCCGGAAGAAGATTCGCGAATCCGCTCCTTACGCTGTGCGATTTCACCTTGCTCCGGGTGTCGAGGCGACGATCACGGCTGACGGGATGGGGGCAATCCTTCGCTCAAAAGGCGCTCCAGCATGGAACTTCCGCTGTCGGGGCGGCAATCTCATCAGCGAGGAGAGCTTGTGGATCGATGGCCGCGGCCGGCCTCATCGCACAAGTCAGCTTGTCATCGTAGGAGAAGTATCGGCATTGGGTGGCGAAATTGGCTGGACGTTCCGGCGCGCCAGCTGACCTTTCGCAAAGGACCTCCAATGATCGACTTCGTCCCTGTTCGTAGGGCACTGATTTCTCTTTCGGATAAGGGCGGACTTCAGCAACTCGCGGCAGGTCTCGCTAAACACCAGGTCGAGATGGTGTCGACGGGCGGAACCGCTGCGAAGCTTCGCGACTATGGCGCGCAGGTGCGCGACATCAGCGACCTCACCGGATTTCCGGAAATGATGGATGGCCGTGTAAAGACACTGCACCCCTTGGTCCACGGCGGTCTTCTCGGCGTTCGTGACAACCCTGAACATGCAAAGGCAATGGAGCAGCACGGCATCGAGCCGATCGATCTCGTTGTCGTTAATCTGTATCCTTTCCTCAACACGGTTATGAGCGGCGCGACGCGCGAAACCATCGTTGAGAATATCGACATCGGCGGCCCCTCGATGGTCCGCTCGGCGGCGAAGAACCACGCGCACGTCGCGATCATCACCGACCCCGCCGACTATGCGACGCTGCTGGATGAGCTTGACGCAACCGGCGGTAGCACTTCTCTTGAGCTGCGTAAAAAGCTTGCAGCCAAGGCATTTGCCCTCACTGCAGCGTACGATTCAACGATCTCCCAGTGGTTTGCTTTTGCCGACCAGGGCGAGCGTTTCCCTGAGACTTGGGCGCGCGCGAGCAGCCTTAAGATGCCACTTCGATACGGTGAAAACCCGCACCAGCAGGCTGCGCTTTACGTACCGATTGGCCCAGCGGCGCGCGGTATTGCCCAGGCCGACCAGGTCCAGGGCAAGGAGCTAAGCTACAATAATCTGAATGACGCCAATGCAGCGCTTGAACTCGCCGCAGAGTTCAGGGACGAGGCGCCGACAATCGTGATCGTGAAGCATGCGAACCCGTGCGGCGTTGCAACACGCGATAGCCTCCTTGAGGCATGGACCGATGCTCTTGCCTGCGACAGCGTCTCGGCATTTGGCGGGATAGTTGCCGCCAATCACTCACTTGACCGCGCTACCGCCGAGGCGATCACCGATATTTTCACCGAGGTGGTCGTCGCACCCGACGCCGATGATGCGGCACGGGAAGTGTTCGCGCGCAAGAAGAACTTACGCCTTCTTTTAACTGGTCACTTGCCCGATCCCTCGCGTGGCGGTCAATCGATCGCGGTCATTGCCGGCGGAATTCTGGTGCAGGACCGAGACAATGGCGTGGTTCACCGCGAGCAGCTAAAATGTGTGACGAAGCGTCAGCCAAGCGAACGGGAGTTGCGGGACTGCCTTTTCGCCTGGACCGTTGCGAAGCACGTAAAATCGAACGCCATCGTCTATGCCAAAGATGGAGCAACGGCGGGAATCGGTGCCGGACAAATGAACAGGCGCGACAGCGCGCGGATCGCCGCCGCAAAGGCGGTTGAAGCGGCAGCGATGAATGGCTGGCCGGAGCCACGGACAGTCGGTTCCGCGGTCGCATCTGACGCATTCTTCCCGTTTGCAGACGGACTTCTCGCAGCTGCGGATGCGGGCGCAACGGCCGTCATCCAACCCGGTGGTTCCATTCGCGACGAAGAGGTTATAGCTGCTGCCGACGAGGCCGGTCTCGCGATGCTTTTCACCGGCATGCGCCATTTCCGTCACTAGCGGTCCACCGCTTTGTTCTCGAGAGCTGCCAACGTCACCGACACCGTTCAGTGACGGGCGCGCTCGCGGGAGGGTTCGAATCATCGTGCAATCGACCGTCGGCCGCCTGGCCACCCGGGCGCTGGAGGTTCGTTTGCAGCCGCGCTAGTGCGCTCCTGTGAGTAAAAAGCTGTCGAAAACCGATTGGGACGTTCTCCGCGCAAAGGAATCACGCGGAAAAGATCTCACGCGAGAAACCGTCGAAGGCATACGGATCAACACTGTCTACGGAGCAGAGGATGCTGCGGGCATCGATAGCGGCTATCCGGGTATCGCGCCTTTCACGCGCGGTCCGTATGCCACGATGTATGCGGGGCGGCCGTGGACCATCAGGCAATATGCTGGGTTTTCGACGGCGGAAGAATCGAATGCATTCTACCGACGCAATCTCGCGGCGGGTCAGAAGGGCCTTTCCGTCGCCTTCGACCTTGCGACGCACCGGGGATACGACAGCGACAATCCGCGGGTGTCGGGCGATGTCGGGATGGCGGGTGTTGCGATCGATACCGTCGAGGACATGAAACTCTTGTTCGACGGAATTCCGCTCGATCAGATGTCCGTCAGCATGACGATGAATGGCGCGGTGCTTCCGGTCATGGCGTTCTTCATCGTTGCCGCGGAGGAGCAGGGCGTCGCCCACGCCAAGCTTACTGGAACAATCCAGAACGACATTCTCAAGGAGTTCGCGGTTCGCAACACCTACATCTATCCGCCTGAGCCAAGCATGCGGATCGTTTCGGACGTGATTGCCTATTGCGCGCGCGAAATGCCGAAGTTCAATTCGATCTCGATCAGCGGTTATCACATGCACGAAGCCGGGGCGACTGCCGTACAGGAGCTTGCCTACACGCTTGCCGACGGGATGGAATATGTGCGCGCTGCCTGTAGCCGCGGGCTTCAGATCGACGAGTTCGCCGGAAGGCTAAGTTTCTTTTTCGGCATTGGCATGAACCTGTTCATGGAGGTTGCGAAGCTTCGCGCAGCGCGCACGCTGTGGCACCGGATCATGAGTGAGCTCGGCGCCGAGAAAGAAGAGTCGAAGAGGCTGCGCACCCATTGTCAGACATCCGGCGTCAGTCTCACCGAGCAGGACCCGTACAATAATGTCATCCGAACAACGATTGAAGCTTTAGCAGCGGTGCTCGGTGGCACTCAGTCACTCCACACCAACAGTTTTGACGAAGCGATCGCGCTACCGACGGATTTCTCCGCGCGAATAGCGCGCAACACTCAGCTTATTCTTGCGGAGGAAAGCGGCGTCACCGCGGTCGCGGATCCTCTCGGAGGAAGCTTCTACGTCGAGAAGCTGACGCGCGAGCTTGAAGAGAAGGCCTGGGCGCTGATTGAAGAAGTCGAGGCGCATGGCGGCATGACGAAGGCCGTCGCGGAAGGTCTCCCAAAGCATCGCATAGAGGAAGCCGCCGCCGCCCGCGCGGCCAAGGTCGACACGGGCGAGACGGTCATCGTTGGCGTCAACCGATATCGACTCGAAGACGAACCGGAAGTGGACATCCTCGAAGTTGACAATGCGCGCGTCAGAGCATCGCAAATCGCTCGGATGGAAAAGGTGCGCGCGGGCCGTGACGAGTTGAAAGTTCGTGCAGCGCTTGATGCGCTTGAAGCGGGTGCTCGAGGCAAAGAGAACCTCCTTACTCTCAGCATTGAAGCGGCAAGAGCCCGATGCACACTTGGCGAAATATCTGATGCGCTGGAGCGTGCCTTTGGCCGCTACGGCACGAAACCCGAGCCAGTTCGAGGAATTTACGGTGCCGCCCGGGACGACTCCCGGTGGAGCGCCGCCGTTGAAGGGACGGCCGCCGTCGGTCGCCGCCTTGGCCGCAAGCCCAGACTGATGGTTGCAAAGATGGGGCAGGATGGCCACGATCGTGGAGCGAACCTCGTGGCCTCGGCCTTCGCCGACCTCGGCTTCGATGTCGTTGCCGGACCATTGTTCCAGACTCCCGCGGAGACGGCGAAGATGGCAATCGATCACGGCGTCGACGTAGTTGGCGCAAGCTCGCTGGCCGCTGGTCACCGAACGCTGATCCCAGAGATGATCGAAGTTCTGAAGGACATGGGACGCAGCGACATCAAAGTGGTCGTAGGCGGAGTGATCCCGGCGAAGGACTATCCAATGCTCCGCGCCGCTGGCGTTCAGGCGATCTTTGGTCCCGGTACAAACCTTGCCGACGCCGCGGATGAGATTCTTCGCTTGCTCGGACACAACAGGCCGCCGCTCGATGAAGCGGCGGAGTGACAAATGCGAGAAGAGGTTGGCGCATGGTGTTGGTCGAGAGCGCGCCGCGATGTCGTTGCCGCTATCTTCGGCGAATAGATCTTGTTGGCTTGATCAGCGTCGTTAAACGGTCACGCCGATGTTCAAGAAAATCCTGATTGCAAACCGCGGCGAGATCGCCTGCCGAGTGATCCGCACGGCGCGGCGCATGGGCATAAAGACCGTTGCTGTCTATTCCGATGCGGATGTGCGCGCTCCGCACGTGCTAATGGCGGATGAGTCGGTGCGCCTTGGCCCGCCGCCGGCGAGTGAGTCTTACCTCAAGGCCGAACTGATCATCGATGCCTGCCGAGTAACCGGTGCAGAGGCTGTGCATCCCGGCTACGGCTTTTTGTCCGAGAGAGAAAGCTTTGCTCGAGCGCTCGAGGATGCCGGAATTGCATTCATTGGACCGCCGCCGAGCGCAATTGCGGCAATGGGCGACAAGATTGAATCAAAAAAACTCGCAAAGGCCGCGGGGGTCAATGTCGTGCCGGGCTACCTCGGCGATATTGCGACGACCGACGAAGCGGTGGAAATCGCCGGAGACATCGGCTTTCCAGTAATGATGAAAGCATCGGCTGGCGGCGGCGGCAAGGGAATGCGCCTAGCCTGGAACGAAACGGATGTCCGGGAAGGATTTGATAGCGTCAAGCGCGAAGGGCTGAACAGTTTCGGCGACGACCGCGTGTTTATCGAAAAGTTCATCGAACAGCCACGCCACATCGAGATCCAGCTACTTGGCGACAAGCATGGAAACATTGTTTACCTGAACGAGCGCGAATGCTCGATCCAGCGCCGGCACCAAAAGGTCGTCGAGGAAGCGCCGTCG
>DASRBJ010000206.1:0-6921 GCA_035653695.1 Sphingomicrobium sp. | reverse complement strand
GAATGGTACCGCGAGGGGCGCGTTCCGCTGCACACGCTTCGCGGAAACGTCGATTATGCCGAGGCCGAGGCACATACCGCTTATGGTGTCTGCGGGGTCAAGGTGTGGGTCTTCAAGGGCGAGATTCTCGGCCACGACCCGCTCGCGCAGGATCGCTTGATGATGGAGGCACAGACCTCCGGCGTCCGTCCCGCGCGCGAAGAGCGCGGCAACCGCTAAGCGCGAAGGAAAGTAAGAAATGCTGCAACCCAAGCGCACCAAGTTCCGCAAGGCCTTCAAAGGCCGAATCCATGGCAATGCCAAGGGTGGCACCGAGCTAAACTTCGGCGCCTTTGGTCTTAAGGCAATGGAGCCTGAGAGGATCACGGCCCGCCAGATCGAGGCGGCTCGTCGTGCCATTACGCGTCACATCAAGCGTACGGGCCGTCTCTGGATCCGCGTGTTCCCGGACGTTCCGGTAAGCTCCAAGCCCGCCGAAGTCCGCATGGGCTCGGGAAAGGGTTCACCCGAGTTCTGGGTCGCGCGCGTGAAGCCTGGACGTATCCTGTTCGAGCTCGACGGCGTTCCCGGCGCCCTTGCAAAGACGGCATTCGAACGTGCGGCTGAGAAGCTGCCGATCAAGACCAAGGTTGTTGCCCGACTGGGCGAGAACCTCGCGGCGGAGGAATAGAGATGGCGGTCATCCACGATCTCAAGCAGAAGACCGACGACCAGCTGCAGCAGCAGCTCGGTGAGCTGAAGCGAGAGCAGTTCAACCTGCGCTTCCAGTCGGCAACGAACCAGCTCGAGAAGCCGAGCCGAGTGCGCGAAGTTCGCCGCACGATTGCCCGGATCAAGACGCTGCAAAACGAACGCGCCCGGGCGCAGGCCAAGGGCTGAGGAGACTATCGAGATGCCAAAGCGCGTCCTCACCGGCACCGTGGTGTCCGACAAGGGTGACAAGACGGTCGTGGTCCGCGTCGAGCGGCGGGTGAAGCACCCGCTCTACGGCAAGATCATCAAGCTGTCGAAGAAGTATCACGCGCACGACGCGGCGAACGAGTTCCGCGCCGGCGAGATCGTGCGCATCGAGGAATGTGCGCCCATCTCCAAGCTCAAGACTTGGACGGTGGTCGACCGCATCGGCACGGCCAGGGTTGGCACGGTCGACATTGCCGAGCCGGAAGCGATTGCGGCTCCGGCAGCCGAGCCGACCAAGCCGGCTTCGGAAAAGGCCGAAAAGCCCGCGAAGAAGGGCAAGAAGGCCAAGGCCGAAGACGTCGCCGAAGCGGATGCGTAAGACGAGATTGAGAGAGAGAGTAGGGTCGAACAATGATCCAGATGCAGTCCAACCTGGACGTTGCGGATAATAGCGGCGCGAAGCGCGTCCAGTGCATCAAGGTACTGGGCGGCTCAAAGCGCCGTACTGCTGGCGTTGGCGACATCATCGTCGTTAGCGTCAAGGAAGCCGCACCGCGCGGCCGCGTGAAGAAGGGTGACGTGCACCGTGCGGTGATCGTCCGAACGGCAAAGGACATCCGCCGCCCGGACGGATCGGTCATTCGCTTCGACAGCAACGCTGCAGTCCTCGTCAACAAGAACGAGGAACCCATCGGGACGCGTATATTCGGCCCGGTTGTCCGTGAGCTTCGTGCCAAGAAGCACATGAAGATCATCAGCCTTGCGCCGGAGGTGCTCTAACCATGGGCGCTGCAAAGATCCGCAAGGGCGACACGGTCGTCGTGCTGTCCGGCAAGGACAAGGGCAAGACGGGTGAAGTCATCCGCTCGATGCCGAAGGAATCAAAGGTGGTCGTGTCCGGAGTGAATGTTCACGCGCGCCACCGCAAGCCGACGCAAGTCAACCCGCAGGGCGGCATCGAGCGCAAGGAAGCGCCGCTCCATATATCGAAAGTCGCGATTGCGACTGCCGACGGCAAGCCGAGCCGGGTCCGCTTCGAAGAGCGTGACGGCAAGAAGGTTCGCATTGCTGCCAAGACCGGAGAGTTGATCAATGGCTGACGAGAAATACATCCCGCGCCTTCGGCGGGACTATGACGAGCGCATCGTCGCAGCGATGACCGAGCGGTTTGGGTACAAAAACCGCATGGAAGTTCCGAAGATTGAAAAGATCGTCATCAACATGGGCGTTGGCGATGCGACGCAGGACAAGAAGCGCGTCGACACCGCCGCAGCGGAAATGCAGGCAATCTCCGGCCAGAAGCCGGTGATCACCAAGGCCAAGAAGTCGATCGCTCAGTTCAAGCTTCGTGAAGGCATGCCGATCGGCTGCAAGGTCACGCTGCGCCGCGAGCGCATGTACGAGTTCCTGGACCGGCTGGTCACGATTGCGCTTCCGCGCGTTCGCGACTTCCGCGGCCTCAACCCGCGTTCATTCGATGGCCGCGGCAATTATGCGCTCGGTCTCAAGGAGCAGATCATTTTCCCGGAGATCAACTACGATCAGATCGATCGGGTCAGGGGCATGGACATCATCATCACAACGACTGCGAAGACGGACGAAGAGGCACGCGAACTGCTGCGCCTGTTCAATTTCCCCTTCCCGGTTGAGGAGCAGCGGCAGGCCGCCTGAGCGGTCTTGCCGGATAGGAGAAGAACTTAAGTCATGGCGAAACTGAGTTCGATCAACAAGAACGAGCGACGCAAGAAGCTCGTCCAGCAGAATGCGGCGAAGTACGCACGGCTGAAGGCGATCGCGGACGACCAGTCAAAGGACGAAACGGAGCGGCTGATCGCGCGTCTTAAAATGGCGGAGCTGCCGCGGAACGGGAATCCGACGCGCGTGCGCAACCGTTGCGAGCTGACGGGCCGTTCGCGCGCCTATTATCGCAAGTTCCGTCTGTCACGGATCATGCTTCGGGAGCTGGCCAACAAGGGCCTGATCCCAGGCGTCATCAAGTCGAGCTGGTAAGGAGGATCTGGAAGATGGCGATGACCGATCCTCTGGGTGACATGCTCACCCGCATCCGCAACGGGCAGCAGGCGCGCAAGGACTCGATCCTCACGCCTGCGTCGAAGCTGCGCACGCGCGTACTCGATGTGCTTCAGCGCGAAGGCTATATCCGTGGCTATTCCGAAGAAGAGCTCGCGGGCCAGAAGGGCATTCGCATTGAGCTTAAGTATTTCGAGGGCCAGCCGGCGATCCAGCACCTCGCGCGAGTGTCGAAGCCTGGGCGACGCGTGTATTCAGCCGCCCGCGAGCTTCCGCGCATCCGCAATGGCCTCGGAACGATCATCGTGTCGACCCCCCGCGGCGTGCTGTCCGACGCTGAAGCGCGCGAGCAGAATGTCGGCGGCGAAGTGCTGGCGGAGGTTTTCTAATGTCGCGCATAGGCAAAAAGCCAATTGCAATGCCGTCGGGCGTGACGGCGAGCGTAGAAGGCCAGACCTTGACCGTGAAGGGCCCGAAGGGAACGCTCTCGATGCAGTTGCTGGACGACCTCGTGAAGTACGAGGTTGCCGAAGGTGAAATCCGGGTTACGCCGCTGACCGACGCGCAGCGCAACCGCGCCGCATGGGGGATGACCCGGACCAACGTGCAGAACCTCGTGACCGGAGTCACGGAAGGCTTCACCAAGGTCCTCGAGATCACTGGTGTCGGCTATCGTGCCCAGGCACAGGGAAAGAACCTGCGCCTTCAGCTCGGCTACAGCCACGATGTCAATTATCCCGTGCCCGAAGGCATCGACGTCAAGACTCCCGACCAGAACACGGTTGAGATCAGCGGCATCGACAAGCAGAAAGTCGGGCAGGTCGCTGCCGAGATCCGTCGCTGGCGCAAGCCGGAGCCCTACAAGGGCAAGGGTATCAAGTATCGCGGTGAGTATATCTTCCGCAAAGAAGGCAAGAAGAAGTAGCCATGGCGAAACTTTCCCTGTTCGATCGCCGCCGCCGCCGTGTGCGCAGCGCTCTTCGTTTACGCTCGGCTGGAAAGCCGCGCCTTTCGGTTCATCGCTCGGGTCGGCACATCTACGCGCAGGTCATCGACGACAGCGCTGGGACGACCGTTGCCGCGGCATCGACGCTGGACAAGGGCCTCAAGGGCAAAACCGGCGCGACAAAGGACAGCGCGGCTGCGGTCGGCAAGACCATCGCCGAGCGCGCCAAGGCTGCCGGGGTGTCCAAGGTCGTGTTCGACCGAGGCGGGTTCCTGTTCCATGGCCGGGTGAAGGCCCTCGCCGACGCTGCCCGCGAAGGCGGACTGGAGTTTTAAATGGCTGACGAAAACCAGACCAACGAAGTCAATACCGATCCGCAGGAGGTCGCTCAGACTGCTGAAGCGACTCCGGCGCAAGCCGAGGAGCAGCGCGCTCCCCGTGGCCGTCGCGGCCGCGGTGGTGATCGCGAGGGCGGCCGAGGCGGCCGCGGGCGACGAGACGATCGCCGCAATCGCGGTGGCGACGAGGATGCCGGCGAGGAACTCATCGAGAAGCTCGTCCACATCAATCGTGTGTCGAAGACGGTGAAGGGCGGCAAGCGCTTCGGCTTTGCAGCACTCGTTGTCGTCGGCGACGGCAAGGGCCGTGCGGGCTTCGGCCATGGAAAGGCGCGCGAAGTGCCAGAAGCGATCAGCAAGGCAACGGCTTCGGCAAAGAAGGCCATGATCCGCGTCCCGCTTCGCGATGGCCGAACGCTTCACCACGACGGAAACGGGCATTTTGGTGCCGGCCGAGTGACGATCCGTTCGGCGCCATCGGGAACCGGGATCATTGCGGGTGGACCGATGCGCGCGATTTTCGAAAGCCTTGGCGTTGCTGACGTCGTGACCAAGTCGGTTGGCACGTCCAATCCTTACAACATGATCCGCGCGACCTTCGAGGCGCTGAAGGATCAGTCGAGTCCGCGCGCTGTCTCGCAGCGTCGCGGCAAGAAGGTTGCTGACCTGCTCGGTCGTGGCGGCGCGAGCGCCGCTGAAGCCGAAGCCCAGGCCGAAGCAATTGCGGAGTAATTAGAATGGCGAAGATCAGGATTACCCAGACGGGATCGCCGATCCGCCGCGACAAGACGCAGCGGGCGACACTCGTTGGCCTTGGACTCAACAAGCTGCACCGCAGCGTCGAAGTCGAGGGGACGCCCGAAGTCATGGGTCAAGTTCGCAAGGTTCAGCACCTGCTGAAGGTCGAGGAAGCCGCCTAGGCACGATTTCTAACGGGCAAATAGCCAACATCCGCTCTTTTCTTCTCGGCGGGCAAAATAAGCAGAAGAAGCAATTCTCCCATTTTTGGGGGAAGTAATGGATGGAGGATCTTCCGCCCATCCGTGCGCGACAAAAGCGAAAGCGAGTGCAAGAACATGAAACTGAATGACATTCGTGACAACAAAGGCGCGCGGCAGAGCCGCGTCCGCGTCGGCCGTGGAATCGGCTCGGGCCTTGGAAAGACTGCGGGGCGTGGCCAGAAGGGCCTCAAGTCGCGATCCGGCTCGACGGTTAACGGCTTCGAGGGCGGGCAGATGCCCCTCCACATGCGGCTTCCCAAGCGCGGCTTCAACAATATCTTCGCGCGTGACTATGCCGAGGTGAACATTGGCGCGATTCAGAAGGCGGTCGATGCCGGCAAGCTCGACGTCCGGGAAACTCTCGACCATGAAACACTGAAGGGCGCTGGTCTTGCTCGCGGCGGCAAGGACGGCGTTCGCCTGCTCGGCAAGGGAGAGCTGAACGCCAAGCTTGCACTGCGCGTTGCCGGCGCCTCGAAGGGTGCTCGCGAAGCGGTGGAAAAGGCAGGCGGCTCAATCGAGCTCATCGAGCGCAAGAATCCAGCTGAACTTGCCGCTGCCAAGAAGGGTTCGCGCAAGGCCGCTGCCACCAAGGCCTAAGGGGTCTTAGACAAGCGGCCAAGAGCCACTATATCGGCGGCGGGGAGGCTTTTGGCCTTATCGCCGCCGTTTGTTTTTCCGGGGAATTTCTGATCGATGGCATCCGCAGCCGAACAACTCGCCTCCAGCATCTCGCTCGCGAATTTCCAAAAGGCGACCGAGCTTAAGAAAAGGCTGTGGTTCACGATCGGGGCGCTGGTCCTGTTTCGCTTGCTTTCGTTCGTTCCCGTGCCGGGCATCGATCCGGTTGCGATGAACGCGCTTTACCAGACGCAGAGCGGGGGCATCCTCGACGTTTTCAATACTTTCTCGGGTGGCGCTCTCTCGCGTTTCTCGATCGTTGCGCTTGGTGTCATGCCCTACATCACGGCGTCGATCGTTATCCAGCTCGGCGCCACGCTTTATGGCCCGTGGCAGGCGTTGCGCAAAGAGGGCGAAACCGGACGCAAGAAGCTGAACCAGTACACGCGCTATCTCACGGTCGCGATCACGCTGGTGCAGGGATATCTCGCCGTGCGCGGTCTCGAGGCTCAAACTCTTCGACAAGGCATCCAGGCTGTTGTTCAGCCAGGACTGCTGTTTGAACTCGCCGGGACCGTCAGCCTCGTCGGCGGGACGCTCTTCCTCATGTGGATCGGTGAGCAGATCACCAGTCGAGGTATCGGCAATGGCGTGTCGCTTATCATCATGGCGGGTATTGTCGCACGCCTTCCACAAGCAATTGGGCAGCTTCTCGAGGGCGGCCGCACCGGGTCACTGAACGGCGTTGTCGTCGTCGGCATTATCGCCCTTACGGTGATCCTCATTCTCTTCATCTGCTTCATGGAGCGGGCGCAGCGACGGGTGCTTATCCAGTACCCCAAGCGCCAGACGGCACGTGGAATGCAGCAGGAGCGCTCGCACCTGCCGATCAAGCTCAACACCGCGGGCGTGATTCCGCCGATTTTCGCCTCATCGCTACTGCTGATGCCGCTCACCGTGCTGCAATGGGCCGGCAACCGCGCAAGTGCCGGCGGGAACACGAGTGACTGGCTGATCACCATCAGCACTTTTCTCCAGCACGGGTCGGTTCCCTACGAACTGCTCTACGTCGCCGGCATCATCT
>DASRBJ010000205.1:0-2894 GCA_035653695.1 Sphingomicrobium sp. | reverse complement strand
TGTCGGTGCGGAGGACGAACGCGCCCAGGACGCTCTACGCGAGATCTACCGGCCCTTGTTCCTCAATCGAGCGCCGATCCTCATCACTGGCCGACGCACCGCAGAACTTACCAAATACGCGGCCAACGCGTTCCTTGCGGTGAAGATTAGCTTCATCAACGAGATTGCCGACTTGTGCGAAGCAGTTGATGCTGACGTTCAGGACGTCGCTCGGGGAATTGGGCTCGACAACCGCATCGGACCCAAATTCCTGCACGCAGGGCCGGGTTATGGCGGAAGCTGCTTTCCCAAAGACACGCTTGCCCTATTGCAGACGGCGGAGACAGCCGGTGTCGACCAGCGCATCGTGCGTACGACAGTCGAGGTAAACGATGACCGCAAGACGCAGATGGCGACGCGCATAGCGGACGCACTTGGCGGTGAGCTGCGCGGCAAGCGGATTGCTATTCTTGGACTAGCCTTCAAGCCCAACACCGACGACATGCGCGAAGCGCCCTCGATCCCGATCGTGACGGCGCTTGTGAAAGGGGGAGCTGATGTGGTCGCCTTTGACCCGGTTGCGCGCGAGCAGGCTGAGAAGATCCTCAATGGAATTGAATTCGTGAACGATGCCTATTCGGCGGCACATGATGCCGACGTATTGGTGATTGTTACTGAGTGGGACGAGTTTCGAGCGCTCGATCTGAGGCGCATCGCAGCAACCTTACGCGGGAAGATTCTGATCGATCTTAGGAACGTCTATGATCGGACTGAAGCGGAGGAAGCTGGGCTAACCTACCACGGTGTGGGAAGGGGGCGTTCGCGCTTAAACGCGAGCTAGGTAAAAACCAGGAGCGTTCCTTTGCGCGGCGTGCGTCCTTAGTCGGCTGCCGAGTGCGATCTCAGGCTTTGCTTAACAAGTCTCGCCGGTTTCGTTGAAAGAGAATGCGGCCACCGGTCTTTCGTTCGATTTCTAACTCGTAATTTCGAGCGAGTTCCTCGTGCGCGCGTCGTGCCGCCTCGCTGCGCGCCGAACGCGCAAGGCTCCGCTCAACCTGCTGGCGAAGAAACATGTAGTTTAGGTCCATCGCGAATTCTCCGACCGTGCTGGAGGCTCGATACGCTCGGACCAGGTTAACGGCTGATGAGTGGATGAACCCAAAAGCGCGTTTCAGCCCGATTGAACCGGCGAACGGTGCTGCAATGGCGCCGTTTCCTTCATCAAGAGCAGCAATGGGAAGACGGCGATCGCGACGATTGCAATCATGATTCCTGGCGCGCTTGACCAGTGCATTTCTTGAACAAGGAGCTGTGCCACAAATGGCGTCAGGCCGCCGAACAATGCTGTTGCCATCGTCGCACCGAGCGCCAGCCCGGACACGCGTACTTCACTAGGAAACTGTTCTGCGGTCGCAACGGCCCCGACGGCACTTACGGCGCCTGCCAACAAGGCGAGGATGATCGCACCTTCGAAGGCGGCGATCGGCCCATTGCCGGCCATGAGTGAGAATAAGGTCATCGGGAGAGCCGCGCTTGCGACGCTGAGGCCAATAAGGATCGGTTTGCGCCCAAAACGATCGCTGAGGCCTCCAGTTAAAGGCGTCACGAGGATCACCGCGATCGCCGCAGCCGTTGAAAGCCAGAGCGAACTGCGTTCCGACATGCCGCCAGCTGACGTCAGGAACATTGGGACGTAGGTGATGCCGACATAGTAAGTGATCGAACCAAGAGCAGATATCGAGAAGGCTCGAACAATAGCCGGTCGGTGATCCGCGACGGCATCAGCGACCGGAAGCTTTCGAATAGAACGTCGTTTTTCGCTGATTCTGAACTGCGGGGATTCCTGCATTTTGGATCGTGCAATCCAAACGGAGCCAGCAAGTGCAGCGCCGATCAAGAAAGGAATGCGCCACCCCCAGGACGCGAGATCCGATTCACTTGTAAGAGTAACCGTCGCGGCCGAGATCGCAACCGCGAGGAGACCACCAAGCTCACTCGCCGCCGAAGCAGACGAGGTTATCAGCCCGCGCCGTCGATCGGCTGAGCCCTCGAGCAAATAGGCGACGACTCCGGTATATTCCCCGCCAACAGAAAAGCCCATGACGCAGCGAACGGCGAACAATAGCCAGCCCGCCAATGGACCCACCTGCGCTCGCGTCGGCAACAGCGCCGTCGTCAACATGGCGGCAGTCATCAGTGCGACTGAAATGAGAAGCATGTTGCGTCGTCCACGACGGTCGCCAATGTGGCTGAAGAAAATCGCGCCAAGCGGCCTCATCAGGTACGCGATCGCAAATCCGCCGAGCGTCACGAGGCGGGACCCGAGCGAGGAACCATAGAATACCCGTGCAAGCACGGTCGCGAAGTACAGATAGAGCGTGAAGTCGTACCATTCGACGATCGTCGAGAAACCGGCAATCACCAGCGAGTTTGGTGGCAGGACTGGTGTTTCACCGCGCGGATCATTTTTCTCGAATGGCGCAACTTCCATCGGTGCACCTTGGCAGAGGCCAGCCGCGCTGTCGCCATGCTAGGGCACGATCAATCCTCAGGGAGCAGCAGACAAGGCCACGAAAAGTGCTTGAACGTCATTGATCATTCAACGCCAGCAATCGCAAGCTCGGCTCTGGGCGCAATTTCGTCGAGATGCTCGAGCATGTCGGCAGGATCATCATAGACTCGAAGAGCGCCCGCGCGCTCGAGCTCTTCACGGCCGTACCCTCCCGAAAGAAGGCCGATGCCGAGCGCTCCGCAACGAGCCGCAGCGATCATGTCCCAGATACTGTCCCCGATGACATAGGAACCCTGAGTTGTCGTTCCGAGGCGCCGGGCGGCCTCGACGAACAGGTCGGGGTCGGGCTTGGCATACCGGACCATGTCACGCGTGACGATTGTCGCCGTCTCAAGGTCAATTC
>DASRBJ010000204.1:0-2450 GCA_035653695.1 Sphingomicrobium sp. | reverse complement strand
GGAACGCGCCCCTCGCGGTACCATTCCGTTCGAGCAATCTCCGCGCCGCCGAGACGACCCGAGCAGGTTATGCGAATTCCCTCCGCACCGAGACGAAGCGCCGACTGGACCGCGCGCTTCATCGCACGACGAAAGGCAATGCGTCGCTCGAGCTGATCGGCGACGCCCTGCGCAACGAGCTTGGCATCGATTTCGGGCTTACGGATCTCGACGATGTTGAGGCTCACTTCGGAGCTCGTCATCTTCTGAAGTTCGCGCTTCAGCTTCTCGATGTCTGCGCCCTTCTTGCCAATGATCACGCCGGGACGGGCAGCATAGATGCTGATCCGGCAAATCTTCGCGGGACGCTCGATGACGACCTTCGAAATTGCCGCCTGCGGCACCTTCGAAAGGATGAATTTCCGGATCTTCAGATCCTCGAGAAGCAGGCGTCCATAATCCTGCCCCTCGGCGAACCAGCGGCTGTCCCAGGTCCTGTTGATCTGCAGGCGAAGCCCGACCGGTGAGGTTTTCTGACCCATATTTACGCTTCTTCCTGCTCGCGAACGACGACTCGGAGGCGGCTGAACGGCTTGACGATGCGGCTCGATCGGCCCCGCGCCCGCGTCGCGAAGCGCTTCATCGAAATCGACTTACCAACACTCGCCTCGGCAACGACCAAAGCGTCGACATCGAGGTTGTGATTATTCTCCGCATTGGCGACGGCGCTCGCGAGGACCTTGCGAACGTCCTCGGCCATTGCCTTGGGCGAAAACTGGAGCATGCTGAGCGCCTGCTCGACCTTCTTGCCCCGGATCATCTCCGCAACGAGGTTAAGCTTGCGCGCCGAGCCACGGATCGTGGTGCCCACGGCAAGCGCTTCCTTCTCGCCGACCTTGCGGGGTGCAGCTGGCTTGCCCATTAGCGCTTGCCCTTCCTGTCAGCAGCATGGCCGTGAAACGTCCGCGTCGGCGCGAACTCGCCAAGCTTCATTCCGACCATCTCTTCATTGACCGACACCGGCACGAACTTGCGGCCGTTGTAGACATTGAACGTCAGGCCGACGAACTGCGGCAGGATCGTCGAACGACGTGACCAGGTCTTGATTGGCGCACGGCCACCCTTCTCCTGGGCCGATTCCGCTTTCTTCAGAAGCGAAAGCTCGACGAACGGACCTTTCCAGACGGAACGGGCCATGGATTAACCCTTCTTCTTCGCGTGACGGGACCGAATGATGAACTTATCGGTCGCCTTGTTGTGACGGGTGCGAGCACCCTTTGTGGGCTTGCCCCACGGAGTAACCGGATGACGGCCGCCCGAGGTGCGGCCTTCGCCGCCGCCATGCGGGTGGTCGACCGGATTCTTTGCGACACCACGCGTTAGCGGGCGCTTGCCAAGCCAGCGGTTGCGCCCGGCCTTGGCGAGGTTCGTGTTCGCATTGTCGGGGTTCGATACCGCGCCAACGGTCGCCATGCAGTCCGAGCGAACGTAGCGTTGCTCGCCTGAATTCAA
Organism: Sphingomicrobium sp.; assembly: GCA_035653695.1. Taxonomy (GTDB): domain Bacteria; phylum Pseudomonadota; class Alphaproteobacteria; order Sphingomonadales; family Sphingomonadaceae; genus Sphingomicrobium. The sequence goes on along the minus strand of DASRBJ010000204.1, from coordinate 959 downwards.
CCTGACAATGACCATGCCGCGATCGCGCCCGACAACCTGAACATAGGTCCCCGCCGCACGCGCAATCTGACCACCCTTGCCCGGCTTCAGCTCGACGTTGTGAACGATGGTGCCGACCGGCATCTGGCCAATCTCCATCGCGTTTCCGGGCTTAACGTCGACCTTCTTTCCGGCGATCACCTTGTCGCCTGGCGCCAAGCGCTGCGGCGCAAGAATATAGGCCTGCTCGCCACCCTCATAGGTCACAAGCGCAATGAACGCCGACCGGTTGGGATCATATTCGAGCCGCTCAACCGTCGCCGCGATGTCCCACGTCCGGCGCTTGAAGTCGATGTAGCGATACTTCTGCTTGTGACCGCCGGCGATTCCCCGGGATGTCACATGACCCTTGTTGTTGCGGCCGCCGGTCTTGCGCTTGCCCTCGGTCAGCGCCTTCACGGGCTTGCCCTTCCACAGGGCCGACTTGTCGACCAGGATCAGGCTGCGGCGCGCCGACGAGGTCGGATTATATTGCTTCAGAGCCATCGCTTAGATCCCGCTCGTGACGTCGATGGTCTGGCCCTCAGCCAGAGTCACGATCGCCTTCTTCATGTCTGAACGCTGGTAGGGCCGGCCCTGCCACCGCTTCGATTTCCCCTTGGTGACGATCGTGTTCACGTTCATCACCTTGACGTTGAACAAGGCCTCGACTGCTGCCTTGATCTCGGGCTTGGTTGCCTTCGAGGCTACCTTGAACACGACCGAGTTGTTCTCCGAAAGCATTGTCGACTTTTCGGTGATGTGCGGCGCGAGCACCACGTCATAGTGACGCGCATCGGGCGCTTGGGTCGGCTTCTTAGCCATTGAACCGGGCCTCCAGCTTCTCAACGGCAGCGCGGGTCAGGACCAGCGTTTCATGCCGCATAATGTCGTAGACGTTGGCGCCGACTGCGGGCAGCAGGTTGACGCTTTCAAGGTTT
>DASRBJ010000203.1:0-2128 GCA_035653695.1 Sphingomicrobium sp. | reverse complement strand
GTTGTGGACGTCGGACCTTCGGTCTTGTTCTTGTTGCACGCGCCAAGCGCGAGGACGGCCACGGCACCGGCCATCAGAGTTCGAACCTTCATCAAATCATTCGCTCCGGTTGATGATGGGTATAGGTTCCTCGCCCTCGGGCGAGAGCGATGGAGGGCCGCTGGTAGCGACAATTTGCGCCGCAAGCGACTCCAGGCAAAGACGAAGCTCCGGATCGGCAATTTCGCGCAATCCCTCGCCAAGTTCCCTCGGGACGGGTCGAAGCTGGGGACGGAGGGGTCTCGCCGGTTGAGCAGGCGGCTTGCCCTGGCGAAAAACGATACGGTTGATCGCTGTGTAGCCAAAGAACCGGTTCACCCGCTCGACGATCATCGGCGTCAGATGCTGGATAAGCGGCGCATGCGCTCCATCGACCATCAAGGTCAGGACGCCGCCCGCCTTCTTCCCCGTTGGAAACTTGATCGATTCCGGTGAGGAGACCTTGGCGTATCGCTCACCGACAATTTCCGACCAGCGACTCACGATCGAGTGCTGCACAAAGCCGAAACGCCGGAAGGAACGCCCGCCGACGTCGCCGACAAGCTCGCCTGCGGCGCGAGCCCGGCAGCTTCGCGGCGAATCTTCGTGGTGCTTTCCCTTCGACATAGCCAAAGAGCATGCCATAGCGGCTTGGTGACCGCCAATGCCGCCGACCGCCTGATCCAACATTATGTGGATAACTTCCGGCAGCTTCCATGGCGCACGCCTCCAGGCGAGCTTGCGAGTGACCCATATCCGGTGTGGCTTAGCGAAGTGATGCTCCAGCAGACGACAGTAGCGACCGCGCGCCCGCGTTTCGAACGCTTCCTCGCGCGTTGGCCGACCATCGAAGCGCTTGCTGCAGCACGCGACGAGGAGATCCTCCACGAATGGGCGGGCCTTGGATATTATGCGCGCGCTCGAAACCTCATCGTCTGTGCGCGGAGAGTCGTCGAACGCGGCGGCTTCCCGCGCTCAGCGGCCGAGTTGCGACAGCTGCCTGGGATAGGAGCCTATACTTCGGCAGCAATAGCGGCGATTGCGTTTGGCGAGCGCGCCGCGGCAATCGATACAAACGTAGAGCGGGTCTTGTCGCGCCTTTGCGGCCTGCGAAATCCAAAGCGCTCGGAGCTTGAGCTGATCCTCCTCGACATGCTGCCTGCTGATTTCCCGGGCGATCTTGTGCAGGCGATGATGGACCTTGGCGCAACGATTTGTCGGTCGGCCAATCCCTCTTGTGCCGAATGCCCACTACGTCAGGATTGCGTTGCTTTTGCGAACAAAAACCCCGGTGATTATCCTTCGCGGCAAGCGCGAGCCGCACGGCCGCACAAGCACGGAGTGGCCTTTTGGATCGAACGCTCTTCGTCGATTTGGCTAGTGCGCCGGCCGACACGCGGCTTGCTCGGCGGGATGGCCGCTCTTCCAGGCGGCACGTGGGACGAACCTGGCCGCCCGAGCATGGATCTGATTGGAACCGTGCGCCACGTCTTCAGTCACTTCTCGCTTGATCTCCATCTGGTCCGGCGTTGCGAGCCCTCGCAGGACGGCTGGTGGCAGCCGCTCGATCGGCTCGACGAGGCGGCACTTCCAACGCTTTATCGGAAAGCCATCGGGAAGGCGCTTTCGAGCGATGACTAGGACCTTATCTGAGCCGTTCTTCAGCGGCCAGGGCCTGGACCGCGCTGACGCTTTGCGAGCGGATGAACCGGCGATCCACTCGCTTGCGACAAAGCCCTTTGCACGGCAGCTGCAGTGGCTCGACGGCTTGCCGCGGGTCGACGGAGCGGGGCGAGTTGTTTGGCAAGCTCCCGTGAAGCCCGAGCTCTTCCTCGGCCTCGATGGCGAAATTCCCTGCTTCTCGGCGATTGAAGAAGTCGCACCCGACGCACGGTCAGCGTTCCACGTGCTCGCGCTTCTTGCCGACGTAGACGCGCCGGTTGTGGCGGCCGCGCTAAGTCTCTCGCGGTGGCACTCGCGGCATCGATTCTGCGCCAACTGCGGATGCCTTACCAATAGCGTTCGAGGCGGTTGGTCGCGTCGATGCCCAACCTGTGGAGCCGAACATTTTCCGCGTGTTGATCCGGTCGTTATCATGATCATTGAACGT
>DASRBJ010000202.1:0-2697 GCA_035653695.1 Sphingomicrobium sp. | reverse complement strand
GAAAGAATATCCTAATCAGCGGAACGCGATGGGGTCGGTCGATGTTTGCCAGCGCGTACCAATTCGCTTTCGAGTTCCGCGACCAATTCACCCACGGGTTCGCCAATAGAACGCCGCCCGTGATCGAGAACGGCATGCCAGTAGGTGAGCGTATCCTTGTGCACCGGACGGCCCTCCCAGCGCCGAACGCTGGTGATGGCTGAAATGAGGTTGGAGCGGATGCTTCCTTCGATCTTCATGAGCCGCGAATCCCGAGCAATTTCTGGATGGTTGAGAGGCGTTTAATTTCTTCGCCGCTTTCGCCTTCGGCTTTCGCGTCTCTTTGTTCGAGCGCTTCTGCCCCTTAGCCATTTTGCCCAACTTCAATCGCGCGGTGTTTCCTCGTCTGGCGTGCCAAACTCAACGCGTGCGCATCAAAATCGGCTTCCAAATGTTCGAGCAAGATCGCCCTGGCGATCCACGCGTGCGCGCTCCGTTCGAACCTGTCACGGACATGGCCGTTGGCGGCCCCCGATGCGCGCTCGCGGTCCGAGGCCGCAAAAGCTCGGCATCCGTCGGCTGAATCCTCTGGCTTGCGCCGGGGCGAACTCATTTGGCGTTCCGCTTTGCGGCTGCGATCGCATCGCGAGCGTTGGAGTAGCGGTAACCACCCCAAAGGAAAATGTCGGCCGGCACGCGCTCAATCCGGTATCGATCGAGCTCCGACTGCGGCACCGCGTCCTTGTTGGTTCCTGACATGATGCTCATCGCCTTTCGCTGAACGGGTCGATGCGCCGTGCATCGTCATCGAATTGCTCGGCGACAGTCTTGAGTGCCGACGAACCGCCATTGGTCCGCGCTCGTCGCGCAAGCCTTCGGCACGACGCGGCCTGCTCGCGAAGCTCATCCGCCGCTTCAGCGCGTGAGGGCTGTTGCATCAGGCTGCTCGCAGCGGCGCACGCCACTGCCTCGCGTCGACGATGCGCGCAGCATAGAGATCGGCGAACTCGCCGTGGACCCGGCGAACCTGGTCCGTGGACCCGTTTTCCGCCATGAACAGCGAAATCTGATGTCGCTGATAGAGATAATTGAGATCCATGGAATGCTCCCGTCCTCGTAAGCGGGAGCGCGGTCGGTCTCTCAGTCGCGCGGGCCTACGGCAAGAAAATCCACGCGATGACGAAGCTTACCACACGGAGATGATTTTACCTAGCGCCAAGATTATTTTCCATGACGACTTACAATTATTTGGGAATGCGCCTACGCATACCGCTGCTACTAGTCGCAAACTGACGGTATTCGGGCGCTTTGCGGCTCCTTTTCCTTCTCTTTTCGCTCCTAGCAGGAAGCGAGCCGATTTGCGGCCTCGCCTTAGAAGGAAATCCAAATGACTACCGGAACCGTAAAGTTCTTCAATGAATCCAAAGGCTACGGCTTCATCGCACCCGATGGCGGCGGCAATGACGCCTTCGTCCACGTTACCGCCGTCGAGCGGGCTGGAATGCGCAGCCTTCGCGAGAACCAGCGCATTAGCTACGACATTGAGCAAGACAATCGCGGCAAGATGAGCGCCGTCAATCTCAAGAACGCCGAAGAGTCGACACAGCCGGAAGCGAGCGAAGCTCAGCCCGCGACCGACGAGCTCCAGTCCGAGCCCGCGAATGACCGACAGGGCGAATAGACTTGGCAGGGCCGATCGTCCGCAGCTCAAACCTGCAATTCTTCCTCGCCCGCGCTGAACAAGCGCGGGTTGAGGCGGAAGCGGCAACGCTCGACCATGTGCGCGAGCGCTGCCGCCGGTCCGAAGCTGCCTGGTCCGCTCTCGCGGACAAGGCCCAGCGCGGCGAACGGCTGCGCATCGAAGATCAAAAGAGGAAAGCGGCTGAAGCCGCATCGATTTCAAATGAAGATGATATTCAAGGAGAACCAGCCCAAACGGGCTTCCCTACGTGCGAGCGCCGAACGCCGCGAATCTGAAGAGTCCTTTCGACCGTTCGACAAGGTGGCATATGCCGCGGTGCTCGAAATAATGGGCTAAAGTTGGTTCGCGTATCTCCCAGGAAGCTGTTACAAGAACATATCGCGCGGCAATCCGATTGTAGGCATTTGCGGGGCTGAGAGACACGCGCGCGCTCCCGCTTTCGACGATGGAGCCAAGCGCTTGGACGCCCAACCACCGACTGAAATTCTCCGGATACTTCCGATGGTGCCGAGGGCCTGCGCAATCAGGCGGCGGCGTGTCGTCGCCTCGCCGCCCGGGCGCGGACCCGCGCCGGAACCAGCTCCATGAACGCGCTCGCGGATCATTTCGACGAACAGGCGCGGAGGGCTGATGTCAGTGGGTCTGGCGCCACCGACGACCCAGCCGCTTCGCAGAGTCCAACGAAGTGAGCCGCGTCGTGCACCTCAACTCGATGAAGGCGTGGTCGTGATCCGCTGCATGCCAGAGAACGTCGGCGTATCGGCGATCGAGCGCTTACCAAGCGGCGGCGTGCGCCTGCGCCGTCGTCAGTGGCGACTTCATCTGGACAAGCCGCCGCCGCTAGTCGCTTCGAGTGTGTAGGATGCCACTTCTGCTCACCCCTCTTATCGTTCTGCGGGAACAATCCGTATCGAATTAATCGGACTGAGACTTGCGCGCATCAAATCCGTCGCCTCCGCGATCAGCTCGTCGAGCAGCAATGGATCGAAACCCTCGGCGCCTGGCCCAAGCTGAAG
>DASRBJ010000201.1:0-2333 GCA_035653695.1 Sphingomicrobium sp. | reverse complement strand
TTCATTAGTCTCTTCGGCCGCCGATGTCGTCATCAGCATTAGGAACGCGCTCGCGTCCTCGCGCGCTGTGGAGCCGGCCTTTCGGATCCTGGAGGAAACCAATGAAAGTCGTCATCGCTCTCGTCGCGTTGATTGCAAGTGGCGCCATTGCTCAGACCACCATGACTCGCGAGCCCGGTGCACCGGGTCAAAGCACAACGCCGCAATCCGTCTCGACGACGGAACCTCAGGCAACCCCTCAGTCGTCCGCAACGGACAGCAGCAATCCTTCTGTCCAGTCGACCACTGCACAGCCGGACGCATCGACGCCTTCGACTGAACTTGGATCCCCGCGAGCAACAACCAATCCGTCTCGTCCGCCGCGAACGGCCGCAAGCCGTCCGCAACGCTCACGACACGCGGCCGTTCGTCGCCATCACAAGAAGCGGCAGCACGCGAAGAAGCGTCGTCAGCACCGGAAGCAGAAGACGAGCACGGGCCGCACGTCTCGTTGATTGGCGGCGCTGGCCCGGCGCCGCGACCGTGGTGGCCATGGAACAGCTCGCAACATTAGTTCGGCAGCATTTGGGAAGAAGGTTCATGTAGCCGACAGATTGGAGCTCTTAGCAAGTCCGTGCTCGTCGTCCCCTCTCCCCACTCCTGATCGACGAGCTCGTTAGCCCCGAGCGGCCCGGCCGCGTAAATGGCCGGGTCGCTCAATTCATTGCCTTTTCGGCAGCGCCGATTTGCGGCACATTTCCTGGATGTTCCGGACTATCCTTTGGCTCTCGCTAGTTTGCACGACAGCGCAGCTGCACGCGCAAGGTATCGGCACAATCACCAGAGAAGACCGCGCTTTTTCGAAGCTTGTCCCCGAAGGGGCGGCCATCCACGTGGTTGCGCACGATTTCACATGGGCCGAGGGTCCTGCGTGGATCAGCAAAGACAATGTCCTGTTGCTGAGCGATCCGCCGAAGAACCGCATGTATCGCTGGGCTCCCGGTGAGAGCTCGGCGAGCATCTTCCTGGAGCCATCGGGCGGCAGTGAGAGTAAGGGTTTTCGGGAAGCGGGTTCCAATGGGTTGAAACCGGCCGGAAAATCACTTCTCCTCGTTGCCGACGAAGGTGACCGCGCGATCGCCGTTCTTGATCTTCGCACAAAGACCAAGCGCCTCATCGCGACGCAATACCGAGGCAAGCGGCTCAACTCGCCCAACGACATTGCCGTCGCCAGTGATGGCGCAATCTGGTTCACGGATCCGCCTTATGGTCTCGATGGCATCGATCAGTCACCGGCAAAGCAGCAGACGGCCAATCGCGTTTATCGTATTGGAAGAAATGGCGCGTTGATCGCCGAAGTGTCAGAACTTCGATATCCGAACGGCATTGCGTTCTCGCCCGACGGCCGAACCCTGTACGTCTCCAATTCGGATCCGAAGAACGCGGTCATCATTGCGTGGCACCTATCGGGCCGCGGCACGCTTTCTGCCCGGCGCGTGTTCGCGGATATGAATTCCCTCGTCGCGAAGGGCTTGCCGGGTCTTCCTGATGGAATGACCGTGGACGAACGTGGCGATGTGTGGGCAAGCGGTCCAGGAGGCATACACGTCTTTACGCCTCAAGGGCATGAACTTGGCCTCATTTCTACTGGAACTGCAATCTCGAACTGCACGTTCGGCGGCGCCGATAGGCGGACTCTCTACATGACATCGACACACCTGCTCGTTGCGCTTCGAACGAATGTTCGCGGCGCAGCGAACATCGTTCCGACTATCCCTGTTCCCCCGTATCATGTGCAATCGGCCGGCGAGCGTCGAGAGTAACGATTAGTTCCATCAGCCGATGTCGATCGGTTCAATCTTCGGCACCGCGACGATCCACATGAGCGCGCCAGCTGCTGCAATAGCCGCAGTGACTAGGAAGGCGGAATCATAGCCTGCTCGCTGGACAATGAAGCCGGTGAGTATCGGTCCGAAGATACCCGACGCATTGCCAATCGCGTTTTGGAAACCCATCCACGTTCCTGCAGCGCGAGACCCGCTGAACATTTGCCCGACCGCGTAGAGATTGAGCGACAAAGATCCTGACGCCGCCCCAGCAAGGCAAAGCAGAAGACCGATCGCAAGCGAACTGTGCGCGATCGACAGGCCGAGAATCGCGATCGTTGCCGCTCCCTGGCTCGCGACCATCATCCAGCGGCGGCATGCAGCTTCCGAGCGACCGGAAACGGTCCACCAATCCGAGAAGCGACCATAGGCGAGAGCACAGACCGCCTGCACGGCATAACCAATGGTCGCTACGATTGTCATTTGCGTAATCGAGAATCCGCGCGACTTGACGAGGAATGATGGCAA
>DASRBJ010000200.1:0-5394 GCA_035653695.1 Sphingomicrobium sp. | reverse complement strand
CGCGCAGGAACCCCCGACCGTTGGAATCGGTGTTTATATACAGAAGGGCCTTCTGCTTCAGTTCGGCAGCATGCGCTTCCGCCCATTCGGTCGAGCCCAGGAGCCCGGGCTCTTCGCCGTCCCAGCTTGCATAGACAATGGTCCGCGCCGGACGCCAGCCCTGGCGGTAGAGAGCCCCAAGCGCCTTTGCCTCGTTCATCAGCGCAACCTGGCCGGTCAACGGGTCGGATGCGCCAAACACCCACCCGTCGTGGTGGTTGCCGCGAATGATCCACTGATCGGGATAGGTCGATCCCCGAAGTGTTGCGATCACGTCATAAACGGGCTTGAGCGACCAGTCGGACTTGACCGCGAGATGGACCTTGACCGCGTCAGTACCTCCCCAGTGGTAGGCAAGGCCAAGCGCACCGCGCTGCTTGCCCGTCACCAACGGGCCCTGGAGCGAAGCGATGATCTTGCTCGCGTCGCCATAAGAGATCGGAAGCGCCGGGATCTTGAGGATCGTGATCGCCTCGGCTCGCGTCAGGCGCTTGGCGCTTGGCGTTGCGCCAACGCCGGGCGTCAGCGGATCGCCCGGATAGATCGGCATGTCTGCAACCGAGCCGCGCTGCACGCCCGCTTCGGGACGGCCGCCGCCCCGTGGGTAGACATCGGCTTCAGCATAGCTGTCATCGGCCGGATCCGAGTAGATAAGGCAGCCGACCGCGCCATGCTCCTGGGCAAGCTTTGGCTTTAGACCGCGCCATCCTCCACCGTAGCGCGCGAGCACGATCTTGCCACGAACATCGATCCCGCGCTGCGCCAGCGCATCATAGTCCTCGGGCATTCCGTAATTGACGTAGACGACGGGCGCGGTGACGTCGCCGTCGCCCTGGTAGGCAACATAAGGCGGAAGTGCTCCAGCGGTCTCGGCCGATGTCGGGTCGCCAGGAACCGGCGGCTCCTGGCCGCCGAGCGTGACGTGCTGCGGACTGACGAGCTCGAGCGTCGTCGAAATCGGCGTTGGATAAAGGACATCGAAACGTTCGATATGCGCGTCCCAGCCCCATTGCTTGAACAGCGCCAGTTCCATGTCGGCATTTGCCTTGTCGTGCGGTGAGCCAACCTGGTTGGGCGCCGACGACATTTGCTGAAGCCAGGTCGTCTGTTCAGCAGGGTTGATCAAGGCATCGAAATTCTTCTCGAGCGCCTGCGCACCCGGGTTCTGGGCGTAGCCGGCTGAAGCAATCGAGGCGAACGCTAGTGCAACAAGGCTGATGGCCGAATGCTTGATCATCTTTTGAGGAACTCCGCTCCAATGACGAGGGTGATTAGAGTAGCGACGAGATCGAGCGCGAGAAGACACAGGACAATCGTCCCGGCGCTCTTTGCAACATTCTTCAAAGTCAGTGCGCGCTTCATCGGCGGCCTCGCTTCTTCAAGTAGGACGAACCGGAGATGATGATCACCAGTGCGCACAGGAGCAAGATGAGTATCGTCATTGACATGCCAGGCACTCGTCATAGTCGGTGCTTGGCGCAAGCTGGATTTCCTTGAGCTCAGGCGTGTTGTCGGCTTCGACGCCACCCGCGAAGCCGGCGCGCTGAACGGACTTGGAACGCAGGTAATAAAGTGACTTGATGCCAAGCTCCCACGCGCGGAAGTGAAGCATCATGAGGTCCCACTTGTCGACATCGGCAGGGATAAACAGGTTGAGCGACTGCGCCTGGTCAATGAATGGTGTTCGGTCGGCGGCGAGTTCCAGAAGCCACCGCTGATCGATCTCGAAGCTCGTCTTGAACACGTCCTTCTCTTCCTGGGTGAGGAAATCGAGCTGCTGGACGCTTCCGCCATTCTCGAGGATCGAGCTCCACACCGAGTGGCTGTCCTTCGACTTTTCCTTGAGCATCCGCTCGAGATAAGGGTTCTTGATCGAGAAGCTGCCGGACAGGGTCTTGTGGGTGTAGATGTTTGCCGGAATTGGCTCGATGCACGCACTCGTACCCCCCGCGATAATCGAGATGGACGCCGTCGGAGCAATCGCCATCTTGCAGCTGAACCGTTCCATGACGCCCATGTCCGCCGCATCCGGGCACGGTCCTCGCTCCTTCGCAAGCATCATCGAGGCCTGATCAACCTGCGCTCGGATGTGCTTGAAGATCTTGAGGTTCCAGCTCTTCGCCATTGCTCCTTCAAATGGCAGGCCGCGTGCCTGGAGAAACGAGTGGAATCCCATCACTCCAAGACCAACCGAGCGCTCGCGCTCCGCGCTATACTTGGCGCGCGCCATCTCGTCCGGTGCACGCGCGATATAATCGCTAAGGACATTGTCGAGGAACCGCATGACGTCCTCGATGAACTGCTTGTCCTTGTTCCACTCGTCCCAGGTCTCAAGGTTAAGCGACGACAGGCAGCAGACCGCCGTTCGGTCGGCGCCGAGATGATCCCGTCCGGTCGGAAGAGTGATTTCCGAGCAGAGGTTCGATGTTGAAACCTTAAGACCGAGATCGCGGTGATGCTTGGGCATCGTCTTGTTCACCGCGTCGATGAAGATGATGTACGGCTCGCCCGTCTGGAGGCGGGTTTCGACCAGCTTCTGGAACAGCGAACGCGCGTCGACCTTGCCGCGAACGCTTCCGTCCTTGGGCGACTTCAGCGCGAACTCGCTACCGTCGCGCACCGCTTCCATGAATTCGTCCGTCACCAGCACGCCATGGTGGAGATTGAGGGCTTTGCGGTTGAAGTCGCCGGAAGGTTTGCGGATTTCGAGGAACTCCTCGATCTCTGGATGGGAAATATCAAGGTAGCAGGCTGCCGATCCGCGTCGAAGCGAGCCCTGGCTGATCGCCAGCGTCAAGCTGTCCATCACGCGGACGAAGGGAATGATGCCGCTCGTTTTGCCGTTAAGCCCGACCGGTTCGCCAATGCCCCGCACGCAGCCCCAATAGGTGCCAATGCCGCCACCGCGCGAAGCGAGCCAGACATTCTCGTTCCATGTCCCGACAATGCCTTCGAGGCTGTCCGAAACGCTGTTGAGATAGCAGCTGATCGGAAGCCCACGACCCGTACCGCCATTCGACAGCACCGGCGTTGCGGGCATGAACCACAGCTGCGAGATATAGTCATAGACACGCTGCGCATGGGCGGCATCGTCGGCATAGGCGGCGGCAACGCGCGCGAAGAGGTCCTGGTAGCTTTCGCCGGGAAGAAGGTACCGGTCCTTCAGAGTCTCCTTGCCAAACTCCGTCAGGCGATCGTCACGCTTGGAATCGGTCCTGACATCGAACCGCGGCGCATGCACCGCCTTCGATCCCGTCGAAACGGTGCCGACATCATCACTCTGAACTTGACTGCCGGTTGAGAAATCCATCGCGCTTCCCCGTCCCTCATCGGTCCTGTCGAGGACCGTTTGTTCCTGACTTGTTCGACTCGGAGCCATGCCGACATCCTAGCCTTCTTCTGCGCTCGACGGGGCTTTTTCACCCCCGCTCCCTGTGGAAAGCGGGGACGAGCCTTGCCGCTGCCGGAATATAATCATTCCTGCACCAGAACACCAGTTATTGAGTGCTCCCCCTCGACTGCTACTACGTATAGTGCCTTAACCGTCGCCGGACGCAAGGGGGGTAAACATTGCGTAACCAAAAAATGTTGTGGATTTGCGGCAGTGCAGCAGGACGGGTCGCAAACAAGGTCGCTCTTTGCCCGTGCAATAGTTGTCGTCACGCCCTTGCTCCACTAACGCGGCGCCCGCACAAACAGGGGACGCCATGTTCAACTGGTTCCAGCGCTTGCTTCCAAAGACGAGCGACTTTTATGCAATGTTCGAGGCGCATGCAGCGACACTCGTCGCCGCAGCAAACGCCATGAACCGGCTGGTTGATGGCCGCGCTCCGGCCGAAGACCAAATCGAAGAGATCGATCGGCGCGAACATGAGGCCGACGAGGTCATTCGCCAGGTGCTGCGGTCCGTCCGCCAAACGTTCCTGACACCCTTCGACCGTGGCGCCATCACGTCGCTGATTGGTGCAATGGACGACGCGATCGATGAAATGCAATCGACGGCGCGTGCGATCGACCTTTACGAGATCGAGGCGTTCGAATTCGAGATGAAGCAGATGGCCGGCATGATCCTTGAACAGGCGAACCTCACCGCCCAGGCGATCCCGATGCTGAGGAACATCAGCGACAATGGAGCGCGCATCCACAGCATTACCGAGAAGGTCGTCCGGCTCGAAGGCAATGCCGACGATGCGCACGCCCGTGGCTTGAAACGCGCTTTCCAGCGCCTCTCGGACGAACCGATGAAGTTCATGATCGCGCGCGAGATGTACAAGCATCTCGAACGGATCACCGATGCCTTCGAAGATGTCGCGAACGAGATCGACGGCATCGTGGTCGACCACGCCTGAGCGATCGAGCGCGTGTTCCACCTCGCCCTTCCCCTGCTCATCGGGCTCATTATCGTCGCGCTGGCGTTCGACTTTCTGAACGGGCTTCATGATTCGGCGAACTCGATTGCGACGGTCGTCGGAACGCGGCTCATCAGTCCCGTTGGAGCGGTGGGGTTCGCCGCATTCTTCAACTTTGCGGCCTATTTCCTCGCGCTCAAATGGCCGCAGCTTCACAATGTCGCCGACACCATCGGCAAGGGCCTGATTGACAAGGACGTCGTGACCCCCGCCGTCGTCTTCGGCGCGCTCGTCGGCGCAATGTTCTGGAACGTCGTTACCTGGATTAAGGGAATTCCTTCTTCTTCGAGCCACGCGCTCGTCGGCGGGATCATCGGCGCCGGCGTTGCTCACGCGGGCTTTCCGAGCATCCAGTGGGTAGGCTTGAACAAAACGCTGATCGCAATCGTGCTTTCACCAGTTCTTGGGCTGCTAGTGACGATGGCAATCATGCTTCTGACGAGCTGGCTTGGAGTAAGAGCAAGCGCCCGCGGCGCCGAACGAACCTTCCGTGGCCTTCACCTCGTGTCGTCAGGAACGCTGTCGCTCAGCCACGGCCTCAACGATGCGCAGAAGACAATGGGGCTGATCAGCGTCCTTCTTTATTCGACCGGTTACCTCCACGGGCATTTCGCCGTTCCCAACTGGGTTGCGCTCAGCTGCTATGTCGCAATGGGGCTTGGCACTCTTACCGGCGGCTGGCGGATCATCGAGACGATGGGAACGCGCATAACGAAGCTCTCGCAGCACCAGGCGTTCAGCGCGTCGGCCGGCGGATCCGTAATGCTATTCGCGGCGTCGCTCCTTGGAGTTCCGGTTTCGACGACGCACACGATGACGGGCTGCGTTATCGGCGCTGGTGCCGCAAGGCGTGCGTCCGCCGTTCGCTGGGGCGTTGCCGGTGATGTTGCCATTGCATGGGTCATCACCATCCCCGCGTCGGCGATCGTCGCGGCGCTTTTCTACT
>DASRBJ010000199.1:0-3047 GCA_035653695.1 Sphingomicrobium sp. | reverse complement strand
TGGCGATTGAGCGGCACTCCCAAATCGACACGAATAGGTCCGAAGCTCGAGTAGTAGCGAACGCCGAGGCCAGCCGCATAGCGCCAGTTGCTCAGAGAGGGCGTTGCCTTGCTGCTAAGTGAGCCGCCATCAAAGAAGGGCACCAGACCCAGATTGCCGCCGAGAGACTTGAGCCTGATGCGCGTTTCGAGGCCGAACTCGGCTAGTCCTCGACCTCCAATCGGGTCCCCGTCCTGGTCCTTGGGTCCAAGCTGCTGGTAACCATAGCCGCGAACGGAACCACCCCCACCCGAATAGAATCGACGAGACGGAGCGAGATCGAACAGGGTAGCGCCGACGATCGTTCCAAACCGCACTCGACCGGCGAGGACGACGCTTTCGGACGCGGGCTGATAGGCGCTCGCGTCGAATTGGGCGCGAACATAGGTACGATGACCGCCATGGAACGAGATTTCAGGGCTGACTCGTGCACTCAGGCGAAAGCCACGCGTCGGATCGAGGAGATTGTCGCTTCCATCGTAGCCCAGTTGAAGGGGGACGGCGGCGATGAGAAAGGTCTTGGTGTCCTTGAGCCCGGCGCTCGTAAATACGCCGCGCTCATCGGTCGCGAGCCATTCGCCACCGTAGGACCAGGTCCACTTCTTCTGCCAGATAAAGTTGCTTAGCCGCTCGATATTGGCCGCGAGGTCCACCGTCTTTGCCTTGTAGGCGGCGAAAACCTGGTGGGAAATCGTGAGCTGCGTGTTGAGGGTCTGGTCACGCTGAAGGAAATTCGAGAACCTCAGCTGCGCGCCGAGCAGCTGTTCCATCGTGCCGCCGATCGCGCGCAGGGTCAGGGCACCTTCGGGATTTACGAAGTTCCGGTCGGTCCAATCGACCTCCGCACTCGCTCCTTGCCCGGTCCCATAGCCAAGCTGTCCAGCAATCGTATGTTCGGGAGCAGGCTCGAGGCGAACGTCGATATCGACCACGCGGCCTTTGTCCACGGGAACGACCTTGATGTCCGCATTGGCAATCAGGGTCGTTTGGATGAGGGCCCGCCGGAGGTCATCGAGCTTGGAGCGCTGGAACGGGTCGCCGCTCCGGAAACGCGCAATGGTTGCCACATGGTGCGCGCTGAATCGAGGGCGCCCGCTCACATGAATGGCCCCGAACCGGGCGACCGGTCCGGGATCAACCGGCAGGACGAGGCTGGCAAGGTGCGACTGGTGGTTAACCTCGATCACCTGTTCGCCTAGCTTGGCGCTCGCAAATCCTTCTTCACCGAGCGCCTGTGACAAAGCGAGGACACCAGCGATCACGTCCGACGCGATGACGGGATCGCCATCGTTCACCCCGAAGGCGGCGCGAAGTTTCGCTTCGTCGCGTCCCGCCTTCTGAAGCCCCGGCAATTCGACCGATGCAAAGCGGTATTGTGGGCCCGGAGCCGCGCTTAGGATGACCTGTAGCTCATCACCCGCTTTCTCGGTCCGAGGATCAACCTCGGCGTCATAATAGCCTTGGCTTCGCAGCAACTGCACCAGGAGGTCCGCGTCGGCCGTTGCCCGCCTACCTATTTGGGCGGCATTCGCAGGATGCTTTCGCTCGGCTTCGAGCGAAGACTGGTTGCGGAACGCACGAAGCAAATCCTCCGAGCCGGAGATATTCGTGAGACCCTCGACAACGACCTCGTACCGGATGTTTCCGACACCCGCGATGATCGACTGCGCGGTGCGCTTCCCCCCCGGCGTCGCAAGTGTCGGTTGCGGCCCCTCAGCGCCTGTACCGGTTTGCGTCGCATCGATTGTCGGCCAAGCGACGCCGATGTCCGGCAAAGGGGCGAGTGGCGCGTTGGGATCAGGCTCAGTCTGATCATTCGCGGCGCGTTGCGATGGCTGTTGCGGTGACGGCGTCTGCGGCGAATCCTGCGCCAGTAGTTCGTCGGGGGCGAGCACGAGTAAAGCGGCCGCGCACAGCAGCCGCGCGGCGCTCGCGCTTGAAACCCGCCCACTCATCAAGCGGGGAGACTTAGCCACCGCTCCTGAATGGCGCCAGTACGTCCGATATTTGCAAGCCGGTCGAACGAGTGATTTTCAAGTGCAAGGAAAAGACGACCGGCTCTAGCGGACCTCGGCAGCTCCCCCCCTCGGGCTGCCGAGCAAATGCTCAGTGAACGGTGCCCTGGATTTCTTCGCTGCTCAGCGTTGCTATCACGCGTTCGATCTGGCGCCAGTGACAGAAACCGGTGACATTGCCGGCATCACGGCTGCGCTCCGCGCGGATTGCTGCTTCGAAGCCAGCATCGTCTCCATAACGATCCATGAGGTCAGACGCATCGGCAAGCGCAACGCGGCCGTGAATGAAAAGGCTTTGCATGCGAGCCTCTTATCCGAAGTCGGTTGCCTGACTGCGGACGATCATCGTCAACAAGTCGTTGACCATCCTTGGCGGAACGCATTTCAGTTGGCATGGGCAGCAAATGCCAAGCTCTTCCCGCGCCGGCGGCTGTTTCCTCACCATCTTCATCCTGCTCGGATTCTTCTTCGGGCTGTCGATCAGAAATCCATTGAGAGGCACGCTGATCGGCCTTGGTATCGGCATCGTTCTGGCGATCATCACGTGGCTAGTCGACAGGAACCGCTCTCGCTAGTTTTTGCGATGGCGCGCCATGGCGGTTGATCTAGCAAGGTCGCGCCAATGAGGAGGCGTTGACGGTTCTGCCACGAAATCGCATGCCCCCTAAGGTGTACCCGCAAGACCGGGATCGCGATCAGTAGTTGCGCAGGAGCGGAAACCGACTGCGGGATGATTAGCGAAGTGATCGGCGAAGTTCGGTGAGCGCTTCAGAAAGCGCGTGAGACGCATCGTGCGGAGATGTCGATCGGCGCTGGCCGAGATGATCATCGATTCGAGACTGAAGCTGACCGGGCGTCGGCATGGCAGTGCGGTCGAAAAGTCGGACCACGCGAGAATCGGGACTGATCTCGGCAAGAACATCGTCGAGTTCCAGCGGCTCCAAAAGATCGGCGGAGCCATCCTCCCCGTCCAAAGCCGGAGCTTCGGAATGC
>DASRBJ010000198.1:0-2391 GCA_035653695.1 Sphingomicrobium sp. | reverse complement strand
TGCAGAATTCGATGTGGTCGCTCGTGCTGGTCTATCCGACCTTCACGATCCCGTTCTGCTCCTGGCTGTTGATGGGGTTCTTCAAGGCTATGCCGGTGGAGATCGAGGAGGCGGCGATCGTCGACGGCTGCAGCTTGTTCGGGGCGTTTCTCAAGATGACAGTGCCGCTGTCATTGCCGGCAATTCTCACGGTCGTCATTTTTACATTTACGCTGACGTTGCAGGAATTCGTTTACGCGCTGACCTTCATATCCTCGTCGGCGCAGAAACCGATTACGCTTGGGGTGGCGACTGATCTCATTCGCGGCGACGTGTTCTTCTGGGGCGAGATCATGGCCGGCGCATTGCTCGCCAGCGTTCCGGTGGCGATCGCTTATAACGTGTTTCTCGATCGTTTCATCTCCGGCATCACGGGCGGCGCAGTCAAATAACGCAGTCTCGGGAGCAATTGCACACGCCGGTCTATGACACAGGTTCAGCGGCGCCTCGCAGGCACGAGCAGAGCGCGAGAGATGAGCAGACGCCGGATGTTACTCGGTTTGATTGGGGCCAACATCATGGGTTCGCTGTCGCCGGCGCTGTTCGCCGAAGGTTTCGCGGCGGCGCGGATCGACGGCTTCTATCATCTGATGGACGTCGATTGCCTGAGAGAGCGGCGGCTGCCCAATCTTCTCGATGCGGTCAAGGCGCTCGGGTTCGCCGGCGTCAACATCACATATCCATTCAAGCAGGACGTGCTGGCGCTGCTCGACTCTGTGGATCCGGAGGCCGCGCAGATCGGCGCCGTCAATACGGTTGCGATCGCCGCGGACGGCCGGACGACCGGCTATAATTTCGACCGGCCAGGCTGGCGCCGGGGCTTCGAGGAGACGCTCGGAGCAGACAGCGCACGCGGGGCCACGGTCGTGCAGGTCGGGGCTGGGGGCGCCGGCCGCGCGGTGGCATTCGCCTTGATGGATCTCGGTATTGCGCTATTGGTCCTGCACGACCGCGATATCGAGCGCGCACGTGCGCTTTGCAGCGATATCGCGACGTATTTTGGTCCGTCGCGGTGCCGGCTCGCGGACAATCTCGAAAGCGAGATTGCGGTTGCCCACGGCGTCGTCAATGCGACGCAAACGGGTATGCGCGGCTTTCCCGGCAATCCCGTCCCGGCCTCGGCCCTCAAGGCCTCGCACTGGGCGGCCGACGTGATCTACACACCGGTCGAGACCGAGTTCATCAAATGCGCCGCCGCCAAAGGGGCACGCGTGCTCGGTGGGGGCGGAATGTGCGTGCATCAGGCGGTTGAAGCGTTCCGGCTGTTCACCGGTATGACTCCTGATGTCGCGCGCCTGCATGAAGCTTTCGCGGCCGCGTACGAAGCGCGTGAGGCAGCCTATGGTCAGGCCGCTGAAGCCCGATGAGAAAAGCACGCCGGCTGATAGCGCTTACCAAGCTGAGCTACTGACCGAGGAGGCCACAGGCGTCCGGCTCCGCTCCGATGCCGGCCGAGCCTCCGACGCCCATATAGGTCGAGATGACGTAACGCCCGCCTTGTTCGACAGGGTCTCGCGATGAGTCACAATACGATCACCGGCGCTGCGAAGACGCCGGCTTTCAGGCAGGAATTTTCTGCGCTTCTCCGTGCGTTGCGCGCTTTTCTGTCCACGCTTTGGTCGACAGAAGGGCGTTACGTGCTCACGGTGCTCACCATCATGATCGTGCTCGTCATTTGCGCGACGGTCGTCGCACAGGTGGCGCTCAATGCCTGGAATAAGCCTTTCTACAATGCCATCCAGGCTCGGGACCTTTCCGAATTCGCGTATCAAAGCCTCGTCTTTCTCGTAATTGCGGGAAGCCTTTTGGTGCTGAACGTCGCGCAAGCGTGGTTGCGCGAGATGATCAAGGTCAAATCGCGCGAGTGGTTGACACGGGACTTGTTCGCTCAATGGTTGGAGCCGGGACGCGCTCTGCGACTCGCCTATGCGGGGGAGATCGGCGTCAATCCCGACCAGCGCATCCAACAAGACACGAGTCAGCTGACGGAGCTTGCAGCCGAGCTCGGCATCGGGCTGCTTCAGTCCTTGCTGCTCCTCGTCGCTTTCCTCGGTGTGCTTTGGGAGCTGTCGGGCGCCATTACGCTTCCGTTGGGCAGCCTCAGCCTGACCATCCCCGGTTACATGGTGTGGTGCGCTATTCTGTTCGCCGCCGTAGGTTCGTGGCTCGCCTGGCGGGTTGGCGGTCCGCTCGTCGGATTGAATGCGCGCCGGTTTCAGCGAGAATCGGGTCTGCGCTTCGCGCTCGTTCAGATCAATCAGCAGGCCGAGAACATTGCCCGTCATCAGCGCGAGCCGAGCGAAAAGCGGCGCCTCGGCATTGAACTCGATAACGTCCTGGCGGTCATGCGCG
>DASRBJ010000197.1:0-2841 GCA_035653695.1 Sphingomicrobium sp. | reverse complement strand
TCCCGCTGGTGCGTTGCTACTCAAGAATGGTGAGCTCTTTCTTTTTTGCAGCAAGCTCGGTGATCAGCTGCATTACGATCCGCATCCTGTGTCACTCCGCAAGGGCTATATGCCAGGCGCCGCAGACGAAGCTTGCGGGTTCAGGAAGTGGAGCATAGCCATACTCGAAAATGGCAGACCAAAAGTGCTGCGGTCGTTTGAAGCGCATTCCGAGAAATGACATCGTCAATGTTCTGGCGATTAGACCAACTTTGCTGTTGCGATATTTCAAATTCTGACGATAAGATCTCGTTATGTTCTCCCCTGGCGACGACCTCCTGATCACCGCTCGCGGGCAGAGATTTGGCACGATTCTCGCCGATCCGCCGTGGCAGTTTCAGAACCGAACCGGAAAGGTCGCGCCGGAGCATAAGCGGCTCAACCGCTACGGCACGATGACGATTGACGAGATTTGCGCGCTGCCGGTGCAAGAGATCGCCGCCGACCCGTCGCACCTCTACCTGTGGGTGCCCAACGCGCTGCTGCCGTGGGGTCTTCAGGTGATGGACGCCTGGGGCTTCAAATATGTCTCCAACATCGTGTGGGAGAAGGTGCGCAAGGACGGCGAGCCGGACGGGCGCGGCGTCGGCTTTTACTTCCGCAACGTCACCGAGCTCCTGCTGTTCGGCACGCGCGGCAAGAACGCGCGCACGCTCGATCCCGGCCGAAGCCAGGTGAACGTCATGCGCACCCGCAAGCGCGAGCACAGCCGCAAGCCCGACGAGCAGTACAAGATCATCGAATCCTGCAGCTGGGGCCCGCGCCTCGAAATGTTCAGCCGCGGCAAGCGCCCCGGCTGGACTGTCTGGGGCAACCAGGCCGACGAAAGCTACAAGCCCGATTGGCCGACCTACAATTACAACAGTGGATTGGCTATCGCGGCCGAATAATGTTCGACCGCCTAATCGCCGCCGGTTTTCAGGTTGAATTCGCCTCGCACGCAAAGGCGATCCTCGGCGTCGATTTCCCTGATGTTGTGAACGATCTCGAAGCAGCGCTCTTACAAGTGCGCCTGCCGATTACCGAAATTTTAGGAAGCGGCGGCGGTGAGGCCCAACTCACGCAACGACTGCGACGCGGCTTCTACGATCTGCAGTGGCGCAAGCGAAACGTCGAAATCAAAAAGGTTATCGACCATGTCGAAAGGGAGTCGATCAGCCACGAGATTGATCACTTCCACCCTACTGACGAGGGGACATTCGCTCTCGAGATCGAGTGGAACAACAAGGACCCGTTCTTTGATCGCGACCTTGAGAACTTCAAACGACTGCATGCCGAAGGCGTAATCAGTGTGGGCTCAATTGTGACTCGCGGGTCCGAGCTGCAGTCGCAACTCAAATCAATGATCCGCGAATGGGCGGAACGAGAACAGATCCTTTCATTCGATGATCTGCGCCGACGTGGATTCAAACGACCTACCGAGAGGCAAGAAGCTATCGTAGCTGCCCGCGTAGACCGGCAAGAAAGCTTCGCAGAAGCATGGTCGGCCATGTTCTTTGCAGACAAGTATGAGATGGCAACAACGCACTGGTCGAAGTTGCAGGACCGCTTGGCTCGCGGGGTTGGCAATCCTTGCCCGCTACTGCTGATCGGCTTGCCGCCCTCGATAGTCGACATGAATGGATAAAGCTGGTTTCATTCCCTATTCGCGTTATGAGGACTTTCCAACCGGCGGGGCTCGCCCCATCGGATAGGCCGCCCTCCGGGGCGGCTTTTTCGTATCATGCCTTTGGGCCTTCGTGCCTTCGCGTCGGGGATCACTCGGGCCAGCACCTTGACTCCACACCCACCCTGACGGACCCTTGCCTCAAGACCTCTTCGGGAGGGACGATGATGCGCGCGATCGACCGGATGGCATTAAGCATCGGTGCTGGCGCTCTCGGCATTCTGTTCGCGGCGCCTGCACAAGCGGCGGGTCCGTCCTATCCCAGCCGAGCTCCCATTGCTGAGTACATGATGGCGAGCCCGGCGGCGGAGATCGCGCTGGCGAGGAGCGCCGCGCCGCCCTCGATTTCCGGCAATGCCGAGGTCCTCGTCCTCGGCCCGAACGGCTACACCACCGCCGTCAAGGGCACGAACGGGTTCGTCTGCCTGGTCGAACGGGCGTGGGACGCGGAGCTCGGCAATCCGATCTTCTGGAACCCGCACGTCCGCGGGCCCGACTGCCTCAATCCGGCCGCGGCGCGAAGCGTGCTGCCGCATTTTCTCGAGCGGACCAGGTGGGCGCTGGCGGGCCTGTCGATCGCCGAGATGCACGAGCGCACGAAGGCCGAGCTCGCTGCAAAGACCTATGTGATGCCCGAGCCGGGCGCGATGGCATTCATGCTGTCGAAGGAGCAGTTCCTGTCCGACGACGGAACGCATCACTGGATGCCGCACCTGATGTTCTTCGTCGCCGGCTCATCCGATGCCGACGCGGGCGCCAACCTCCCGGGCTCCCCGGTGCTGCACGCTTACCCGAGCGCTCCGGACCCGATCTCGACTTTCCTGGTACCCGTCGGGACCTGGTCGGACGGGACACCGGCGGAGATGAATTAGGGAGGGGAGCTAGCACCAACTCTGGCGCTTCTTCCCTTCATAGCTGCTCGCCAGGCCGGCAGCGATCATGGTCTGCGCGACGTCGACGCCATTGACGAACACCTGCCTGAGCTCGCGGCCGTATTTGTCGCGGGTGGCGGGGCCCATGGTCACCGTGCCGCTTTCCAGCAGCTGCTCGAGCTTGGCCGTCGCGGCGAGGCCGAGCTGCGCTTCCCGCATGCAGCGCGGCGGGTGGGTCTCGGGCGCATCCATGCCGGCGATCCG
>DASRBJ010000196.1:0-7593 GCA_035653695.1 Sphingomicrobium sp. | reverse complement strand
CGGCGAATGGGCTCGCCCTCGTGGTACCAAGTACCGTCGCGTGCAATACGCATTCCTGAATGGCCACAATGCTGCGGATTCCACTGATCGACGGGTGGCAGGCGGCGGGCCGCGATGAGTTTCTGAAGCTCCGCGAGGCTCATCGCGCGAATATCGATTGGCTTATGGCTTTCCGGCACCCTTTCGTCATTGGATTGCTTCGCGGCGCTGCTCAAGGCAGGAGTTCGCTGCATGGCTGATCGTACCGCTATCGTGACGGGCACCGGCAGGCGCGTCGGCGCCGAGATTGCCCGGGCATTGCTCAAGGACGGCTGGGCTGTAGTCGCGCACGTTCGCCGCGAAACGGACGAGGTACCTCCGGGTGCAGTCAAGGTCGTGGCCGACCTCGCCGAGGTTGGTTGCCGCGAGGCGATTTTCAGGGGGGCCGCAGCGCTTCCGCCTGTTCGCTTGCTCGTCAACAATGCCGCGCGATTCGCGTTTGATGCCTTCGGCGATTTCAACGTTGAAGAATTTGATCGGCACATGGCGGTCAATGTTCGTGCGCCCATCATGCTGATCGAGGAACTTGCGGCGCGGCATGAAGCCGGCGATGTCCTCGCGATCAACATCCTTGATTCAAAGCTTGAGGCGCCGAACCCCGATTTTCTCAGCTATACCTTGTCCAAAGAAGGACTGGCGGCGTTGACCAAGCTTGCCGCGCAAGCACTGGCTTCACGAGGCATCAGGGTGAATGGGATCGCGCCGGCGCTTATGCTTCGCTCCAACGGGCAGACTGACGAGAACTATCGCGCGATGCACGCGAATAATCCGCTGCGAAGGGGCGTCACCCCGAATGATGTCATCGCCGCGATCCGCTATCTCGTCGCGGCCGAGGCAGTCACCGGCGAAGTGATTACCATTGATTCAGGCCAGCGCTTCATGCGTCTTGCCCGAGACGTCCAGTTCCTGGAGGGCGAATGAGTGACAGTGAAGCTCGTCTCGTTGGGTTGATACCCGACCACCTCCAGATTCGTTCGACACGAATCCTCCTCGAATCACTTGAAGTGCGTGCCGACATTGGCTTCCATGAATTTGAGATTGGCGCACCGCAGCGCCTGCTGGTGACGGTTGAAGTATGGCTCGAAGACGAGGCTGTTCCAACTGTCGATGACCCATTTCGGGCCTGGAACTACGACTTCCTCCGGACCGAAGTTGTGACGGTTGCCGCATCACGCCGGTGGAACTTGCAAGAGACACTTGCGCAGGCGATTTTTGAGAAAGTGGCGGCTTTCCGCGGAATTCGGGCTCTTCGTCTGCGGCTCTCCAAGCCCGACGTCTATCCGGAGGCCCATGGCGTCGGCGTCGAGATTGCGTCGTTTCGCGGACTCTGGCCCGAGCGCTAGATCGTTCGAAACAGGCGTAAAAGTTTCGTGCTTTCCGGTTGTGGAACAAATCCGTTGCACGGCCTTTGACGCAGTTATAAGGAGGCGCGCCTGCCGACGGTGTAATCTTAGTACATGGGCGGATTAACCAAGGCGGGTGGGCGCCTAGTGCCCGGTTAGACCGTGGGTTTCCCACGGCGTGTCGAGGAGAACTGCGGGTTAATGTCTTACGCCCAACGCAAAGAGATCAGCGGTAACCGAACGCTAGCGATCATCCTGGTCGCGCTAATCCAGTTCGGGCTCGGTTACGCCATTGTCACGGGTCTAGCGTACAATGTCATCAAGAAGGCGAGCGAAAATCTAAAGACGTTCGACGTCG
Source organism: Sphingomicrobium sp. (assembly GCA_035653695.1). Taxonomy (GTDB): domain Bacteria; phylum Pseudomonadota; class Alphaproteobacteria; order Sphingomonadales; family Sphingomonadaceae; genus Sphingomicrobium. The sequence goes on along the minus strand of DASRBJ010000196.1, from coordinate 5,853 downwards.
AGGAGAAGCCACCGCCACCCGAGCCACCGCCACCGCCACCTAAGGATATGCCGAAGGTGCCACCGCCGCCGGTCCAGCCACCACCGCTGGTGCGTGTAAACACGCCGCCGCCGCCGACCATCCAGACCGTCGTCTCGCCGGCGCCGCCACCCCCTTATATTCCGCCGGTTGTTGCTGCTCCGCCAGCGCCGCCGCCGCCGCCTCCTCCGCGCAAGGTGCAGTCTGCTCAAAGCGCGAAGGGCGACCTTCGTACGCTCTTCAGTGCTGACGATTATCCTGCTGCCGCTCAGGCTGCAGGCGCTGAAGGAACGGCGCAGGCCGAGCTGACGATCGGACCTGACGGACGAGTGATCGGGTGCAACCTGACCCGCTCGACCGGCAACAGTTCGCTCGATTCGGCAACGTGCAACATTCTTCGTCGCCGAGCGAAGTTCACGCCCGCGCGTGACAGTAGCGGCAATGCGACAACGGACACAGTTACAACGCCCCCAATCGTCTGGCGGTTGGAAGGCTAAACACCTCAATTTTTTGAACTCGGTTTTCAAAAGGAACGCACAGCATGCAAGCAGCACCCGCCGCAGCCGGATCAAACCCATACGGCCTGATCCCCGCCCTTCAGCAGGGTGGCGTCATCGCCATCTCGGTGTTCTCGATCCTCGTTTTGATGTCGATCTTCTCATTCTACATCCTCTTCACGAAGCTGATGCAGCAGCAGAAGATCATCAGCCAGGGCCGCAAGGTCCGTTCAAGCTTCTGGAATTCGCCCAACCTTCGTGAGGCTTCGACGAAGCTCGAAGGGCGTAGCGCCTATCGTTCGATCGTTGACGATGCACTTCTCGCGCAGGATCAGCACGGCAAGCTGACCGATCCCATCGATCAGCATGATTGGATGGCGAACAGCCTTGCGCGAAGCCAGGGCGCGATCGGTGCCCGCCTCGGTGAAGGCCTCGCCTTCCTCGCGACCGTTGGTTCAACCGCGCCGTTCATCGGTCTGTTCGGTACGGTCGTCGGTATCTATCGAGCGTTGATCAAGATCGGCGCCGCCGGACAAGCCTCGATCGACGCCGTTGCGGGCCCGGTCGGTGAAGCGCTCATCATGACCGCTCTTGGTCTCGTCACCGCCGTTCCGGCAGTGCTTGCCTACAACTGGCTGATCCGTCGCAACAAGTCGATCATGGAGGACCTTGCGGCCTTCACGAACGATCTTCACGGCTACCTCATGTCCGACGGCGCGGTGAAGCCACGCCTCGGCGGCACGACGGGTCCGGCCGTCAAGAGCACCGCGCAGACGAAGAGCGGCACCGCTCCGACGCAGCCGGGCAGCGAGCCCCTGCGCACCGGTCGTACCCCGACCGGCGCCCAGGCAAGCCCGACGACTGCCAAGTAATGACCAGCGGGCCGGCTTCATGCCGGCCCGCGACGCCCGCCCACGCGGGCAAGGAGAATGTTTAACCCATGGCCATGAGCGTAGGACAAGATTCGGGCGACGAAGACGTCCCGATGTCCGACATCAACACCACGCCGCTCGTCGACGTGATGCTGGTGCTCTTGATCATCTTCCTCATCACGGTGCCGGTCGTCATCCAGACTGTCCCCGTGAAGCTGCCGAAGGTGCGCTACGAGCCGACCACCACCAAACCAGAGAACGTCTCCCTCAGCGTCAAGAATGGGCCGGGCGGAACGTGCGAGGTTTACTGGAACCTGACGAAGGTCACCCAGCAGGACCTGCTCAAGCGAGCAGTCCAGAAGCTTGAGGACCAGATCAAGAAGGTTGGTGGCGTCCAGAACATCAACGAAGACAATATGCCAGAAGCGCATATCCGCGGCGACATCAACACTCAGTACAAGTGCATTGGCGCTGCGATCATCACCATGCAGGAGGCCGGGTTCCAGCGGGTCGGGTTCATTTCCGAACCGCCGCCGAACACTGGCGTTCGCGAGTAGGAGTTACGACCGATGGCAATGCAGACCACCGGCGACAATGCCGAAGGCGAACCGATGATGGACATCAACACGACGCCGCTCATCGACGTCATGTTGGTTCTCCTCATCATGTTCATCATCACCATCCCGGTCCAGACTCACGCCGTTAAGCTTGATCTTCCGGCGAACAACCAGAACAACCCGCCGCCGATTAACACCGTCAAGAACATCCTGTCCGTGAACGCGCGCGACCAGGTGCTTTGGAATGGGCAGCCCGTCACCATGACTCAGCTGCGCCAATATCTCGACACCACGCAGCAGATGAACCCGATCCCGGAGCTTCACCTGCAGCCCGATGCCACGGCACGGTACGAAGTGGTCGACGAGGTGCTTGCCGTTACGAAGCAGGCGCATGTCCAGAAGATGGGCTTTGTCGGCAACGAATATTATATGAACACCTTCTAAGGGCATCCCGCTCAAAGAAGGTCCGGGCGGCCCCTCGACGAGGTGCCGCCCTTTTTGTGTCTTCCGTCCTGTTCCGCGGATGAGCGGATCTGTTCCAAGCAAAGCACCGCACTGGCCTTGCGGTCGATGGAACTAATTGCGCAATGAGCGGTTCGCTCCTGGTCACCGCTTATCCCCCTTCGCGGTGCGTTCCAGGGGCGGTCCGGCGCGATGGGCCGCCCCGTTTCATTCGCGTTATCGGCTCTCTGGCGCTCGCTGCTGTGCCATGCCAATGCAACCCCCATGAAAGACAATCCTCGTTTCGCGGTAATCATTCTTGCGGCTGGCCAGGGAACGCGCATGCGGTCCGCAACGCACAAGGTGCTCCACGCGATCGCGGGGCGTTCGCTGCTGCTTCACCTGCTTGATCGTGTCGATGCGCTCGGAGCGGAGCGCAAGGTGATCGTTCTTGGCAAAGGCCGTGAGCAGGTCGAGGCAGCTCTTGCGGGCAAAGAGGTGACGGTAGCGCTCCAGGCGGAGCAGAACGGAACTGGGCACGCCGTCGCGCAGGCCCGAGAGGCGCTCGCCGGCTACAATGGACCAGTCATTATCCTCTATGGCGATACGCCCTTCGTCGAAGCAGCCACATTGCGGCGCATGCTCGAGCGCCTGAACGCTCCCGATCTGCCAGGGATTGTCGTCCTTGCGTCCGTTCCTGAAGATCCGTTGAACTATGGACGCATCATCCTCGGCGAGGGCGATCGAATTGCGAAGATGGTCGAGTTCAAGGATGCGACTGACGACGAGCGCGCCGTGCGCTTGTGCAATTCGGGAATGATGGCCGTTCAATCCGCTGATCTTTTTCGCTGGCTTGGCAAAGTCGGCAACGACAATGCTGCAGGAGAATATTACCTCCCCGATATCGTCAACATTGCGGCACGCGAAGGCCGCGCCGCGGTGGTGATCGAGTGCGACCCTTATGAGGCATCAGGAGTGAACAGCCGTGCCGAGCTAGCGCAGCTTGAGCTCGAATGGCAGAGGCGCCGACGTCAACGCGCGCTCGACGAGGGCGCCACTCTGATCGACCCTCAAAGTGTCTGGTTCGCCTACGATACCGAGCTTGGCCGGGACGTCATGATAGAGCCCAATGTGGTGTTCGGGCCGGGCGTCCAAATTGAAGACGAAGTGGTGGTTCACGCCTTTAGCCACATCGAAGGTGGCCGCATTGGGCGAAAGGCGAGTATCGGGCCGTTCGCAAGAATAAGGCCCGGCACGGAGCTCGGCGCTGCAACGAAGGTTGGGAATTTCGTCGAGATCAAGAAGTCCAAAGTCGATCAGGGCGCCAAGATCAATCATCTGTCCTATGTCGGCGATGCGTCGATTGGAGCGAAGGCGAATATCGGGGCGGGCACCATCACGTGCAATTACGACGGGTATCGCAAATATGGGACAATGGTCGGGACTGGTGCGTTCATCGGGTCGAACACTGCGCTGGTTGCACCCGTCAGCATTGGTGACGGGGCGATTGTGGGTGCTGGATCCGTCATTACGCGTGATGTCGAGGCGGACAGCCTCGCGATCGAGCGCAATGAGCAGAAGGGAGTCGCCGGCTGGGCTAAGCGCTTCCGTGAACGAATGACGCGTAAGGCTGCGGAATAGACCCGGTCGACTTGCTCGACGTGATGCATCCTTTATTCAGCGCGTTTCTCTAAAAAAAGGGCGATCGGCCGCTTATCTGACGGCCTTTCTCGAGGACAGTCGATCGATGTGCGGAATTGTTGGAATTGTCGGCAAGAGCGATGTTGCGCAGCGGCTGTTCGATGGCCTGAAGCGTCTTGAGTACCGCGGCTATGATTCTGCCGGGATCTGCACGATCGAGGACGGCGAGCTCGTTCGTCGCCGTGCGGAAGGCAAGTTGGACAATCTCGCGCGTGAGCTTGCTGCACACCCGCTCCATGGCTGCACGGGCATTGCCCACACCCGCTGGGCGACGCACGGGGCACCAACGGTCGGAAATGCGCACCCGCACATCGTTGGACCCGTCGCGCTCGTGCACAATGGGATCATTGAAAACTTCAAGCCTCTTCGCGACGAGCTCATCGCCGAAGGGCGGACGTTCGAAAGCGAGACGGACACCGAGGTCGTCGGACATCTTGTAGCGCGCGCGATCGAGCGTGGCGCATCGCCCAAGGAGGCGGTTGCGGCGGTTCTGCCACGGCTTGTCGGCGCCTTTGCGCTTGCGATCCTCTTTCGTGACCATCCCGATCTCGTCATTGCTGCACGTCGCGGCGCGCCGCTCACCGTCGGATATGGCGAAGGCGAGAATTATCTTGGGTCGGACGCGCTCGCGGTTGCGCCCTGGACGCAGCGGATCGCCTATCTGGACGATTGCGACTGGGCAGTCGTGCGCCGCGAAAGCATCGAGATTTTCGATAAGGATAATCGGCCGGTCGAGCGTCCTGTCGTTGAATCGGGTGCATCGTCTGCTCCGGTCGATAAGGGCAATTACCAGCATTACATGCAAAAGGAGATCTTCGAGCAACCGATCGTCGTTGCCCAAACTCTCCAGTCCTACGTTCGGCCATTCGAGGGTGAGATCGCGCTTCCAGTGGCCGATGCTGAACTCGGCGATGTCAAGCGCCTCACCATCGTTGCGTGTGGGACGAGCTATTACGCCGGCCTCGTCGCCAAATATTGGATAGAGCAGTTCGCCCGCGTTCCCGTCGACATCGATGTTGCAAGCGAGTTCCGCTATCGCGAGCCGGTCCTCGAACCAGGCGGTCTGGCACTGTTCATAAGCCAGTCTGGTGAAACGGCCGACACGCTCGCGGCACTGCGCCACGCTCGCTCACAAGGTCAGCGAATAGCTGTCGTCGTCAATGTTCCCACGAGCTCAATGGCGCGCGAGGCCGATCTCCTGTTGCCGACTCATGCCGGACCGGAGATTGGCGTTGCGTCGACGAAGGCATTCACTTGTCAGCTGGCGGTTCTAGCCGCGCTCTCGGCCAATCTTGCTCGTGCGAAAGGGCGACTGACGCACGAGGAAGAGCGGGAGATCGTTGGCCACCTCCAGGAAGCGCCTGCGGCGTTGAACGCGGCACTTGGTCATGACGACGAGATAGCCGGCATGGCGCACCTCATCGCTCCGGCACGTGACGTCTTGTATCTTGGCCGCGGACCTGATTACCCGATGGCTCTCGAAGGAGCGCTGAAGCTGAAGGAAATCAGCTACATCCATGCCGAGGGCTACGCTGCCGGTGAGATGAAGCATGGTCCCATCGCGCTGATCGACGCACAAACGCCCGTGATCGTTCTTGCTCCGTCCGGGCCGCTCTTTGAGAAGACGGTCAGCAACATGCAGGAAGTCCGGGCGCGTGGCGGCAAGATCGTTCTCATCAGTGATGGCAAAGGAATTGCCGAAGCGGGCGAGGGATGCATGGCAACCATCGAGATGCCAAACGTCCACCCCCTGATCGCACCTCTCGT
>DASRBJ010000195.1:0-5029 GCA_035653695.1 Sphingomicrobium sp. | reverse complement strand
ACCCAGCAGGAATGGAAAAGCGCGGTTCACGAGAGGAGCAACGAGATCGTGTACATGCCGAGCGATGCTCCGCGCGAAATCGTGCGGCGACTTATCGCGAAGGCCGTTCGCCGGCTCGCGACGGAGGGTGAGCCCGAACTTCGCGGACGCGAACTCGACCAGCTGGTCGAGGCGCTAAGAAAGGGGGAGGTCTCGACGGTGCGAGGAGTTCGTTGTGACGGAAGCCGGGGATGGCGCTTCACTCAAGCGCGCCGCCGGAGCGACAGGTAGGAGATGCACGTGGAGGCTCAAGACGAGAAGGGCGCGAGTGCTGCAGGGCTCATCGACGAGAAGATTGCGAACTTGGCTGACTGGCGGGGCGTCACGCTCGGGGCGCTGCGGCGCCTGATCAAAGAAGCCGATCCGGAGGTCTTGGAAACGGTCAAATGGCGCAAGCCCTCCAATCCCGGCGGAGTTCCGATCTGGGAGCATTCGGGCATTCTGTGCACGGGTGAGATCTACAAGGACAAGGTGAAGCTGACGTTCGCGAGGGGCGCTTCACTGAAGGACGCGATGGGGTTGTTCAACGCCAGCCTCGACGGCGGAACGCGGCGCGCGATCGACATTCACGAGAATGATCAGATCGACGCGAGTGCCTTCAAGGCACTGATCCGCGAAGCAGTCGCGGCCAACATGGCCGCAAAACGAGGCTAGGTTCGCGCAACCCTTCACCTTCGCGTCAGTGCTGACTAGGGTGCCCGCGTCCAAGGGAGGGTCAGAATGCGTCATTCACGTTGGTTAGTTTTCGCTGCGGCTGTCGTCGTGGTTCCGCAGGCGGCCGGGCTCGCGGCGCAGCCGACACCGGCGGCTTCCACTGCGAGTAATGCGGAGGATTCGCGCCTGACCGCATTTCTCGACGCTGAATTTGCGCAGGACCTTAAGCTTGGGCCACAGCTCGCCACAAGACTTGGGATCAAGGAAGGCGAGGACAAGCTCGATGATATCAGCGATGCCGCGCAGCTTCAGCGTCTCGAAGCTCGTCGCGCGAGCGTCGCCCGCATGAGGGCACAGTTCGACCGCAACAAGCTCTCGCCGCGCGGCCAGACAAATTACGATATTTGGGAAACCGAGCTTCAGCGGATGGAGCTTCAGTACAAGTACCGCCGATGCCAGCCGCCATTCTACTCATTCCTCTACTCGGTGCACTCGCAGCTACCGGATTTCATGATCAACACGCACACGGTGCAGGATGCAGCCGACATGCGCGCCTACAATGCACGTCTGCGCGCCATTCCCGCCGTGCTCGATACGGCGATTGCACAGACGAGGCTCTCTGATGCTGCAGGCATTCGCGCGCCTCGGTTCGAAGTTGAGCGGGTGATCGATGGCAGCAAGGTGATCATCAGCGGTGAGCCGTTCGAGCCCGGTAAGGACTCGCCGCTGTGGGCAGATGCAAAGACAAAGGTTGGAAGGCTCCAGTCGGCTGGGAAGCTGAGCGCACCGGAAGCGGCCGCCCTTCTTGCCGACACCAAGGCGGCGCTGCTCGCATTGAAGCCTGCCTACGGCCGAGTGATTGCATCGGAGCAGGCTGAGCTTGCGTCTGCGCCGAGCGGCCGCGTCGGTGCGATCTCCCTTCCAGGCGGTGCTGAATGGTATGCCGCTGCCTTGAAGCTCAACACGACGCTGGATCTAACCGCCGCGCAAATTCACCAAATTGGGCTTGACGAGGTAAAGCGCATCGAAGCGGAACAGGATGCGCTCGCGCGTCGGGCGGGCTTCAAGGATCACAATGCCTATTACGCCGACCGGGCGCGCCGCTTTCCTCCCCAACCCTGGACCGATGCGCTGCGCGCGGAATATCTTCGGAAGGCCAATGAAACGGTTGCGCATAACCGGGCACTTCTGCCGGCACGCTTCTACAACCTTCCAGAATACCGGGCGGAGGTCGTTCGTGAGCCATCCTTCAGCGAGGTCGCCGGGGGTGCGGCGCACGCCTCTGGTCCAAGTCCCGACGGCACTCGGCCCGGGCGTGTCTACGTTCACCTGCTTGGAAAGACGGAAGACCCGGCGCTGCTTACCGACCTCATGTGCCACGAGGGAATTCCCGGACATGTGATGGCTGGGGACATTCAAGTTCGGCAGACGAATACGCCGAAGTTCCGCCGGGCGGGCGGCTATGTCGCCTTTAACGAAGGATGGGCGCTCTACGCCGAGCAATTGTGCAAGGAAATGGGCGCTTACCCGGACATCGCTTCGGACTTCATGCATCTTGACCAGGAGCATTTTCGCGCAGCCCGCCTGGTGGTGGACACGGGAATCCACGCCCTTGGCTGGACCGAGCAGCAGGCGGTCGACTACATGATCAACACCGGTCGAGTGTCGCCGGACGAGGCACGCTCGGAAGTGCGGCGTTACATTACGCTTCCGGGTCAGGCGACCGGCTACAAAATCGGCATGCTCAAGATCATGGAACTTCGACACAGGGCCGAAAGTGCGCTGGGGGCCAAGTTCGACGTGAAGGCTTTCGACGACCTCATTATCAGCGATGGCTCTCAGCCACTGCCCGTGCTTGAGCGCCGCGTCGAGGATTGGATCGCCTCTCGCAAGTAGGTGAGGGTTCGCAAGGCAGGAAAGGCGGCTCGGCGACGGTGCCGGGCCGCTTTCTCTGATCAAGAACGGGTTCTTGAAGTCGAGCGGTCATTCTACCCCCCAAACGCCCCGATTTGGGGCTGGCACGTTCACCCTGTTCTAAGGCTCGCATTGTTATTGAAGCCAATTCGCCTATTTTAGGAGCGAAGGGCTCTTTGCCCGCGAAAGACGAGCGATGAACGACAAAGACAAGAAGCCGGGCAACCCATGGACAAGGAACCTGCTCATCTGGGCAGGAGTGCTGTTCGCGCTCGTCCTGTTCGTGCAGATGATCGATGGTGGAAGCCGCGCTCAAGCCGGCCAGTCGATGGCCTATTCCGATTTCGTGCACCAGGTCGACGATGGGAATGTCCGCGCGGTAACGATTGCCACGGGTTCGAGCGGCAATAATGCCATTGCCGGAAAGCTTGCGAGCGGCGAAGAATTTCACACGATTGCGCCAAGCGATGCGAACGTCTCGGACAAGCTCATTCAAAAGGGCGTTGCCGTCCAGGTGAAGGCCGAGGAGCAATCGAGCATTTGGCTCTATATGCTGTACAATTCGCTGCCGTTCCTGCTGATCCTTGGAATCAGTTTCTTCGTCATGCGGCAGATGCAGAAGAATGCCGGGTCTGGAGCGATGGGGTTCGGCAAGAGCCGCGCTCGAATGCTTACGGAAAAACAGGGCCGTGTCACCTTCGCGGACGTTGCTGGTATCGACGAAGCGCGCGAGGAGCTCCAGGAGATCGTTGAATATCTGAAGGACCCTGGGAAGTTTGCGCGACTTGGCGGCAAGATCCCGAAGGGTGCCCTTCTCGTCGGACCGCCAGGGACCGGCAAGACACTGCTTGCACGGGCGATCGCCGGCGAGGCAGGAGTTCCCTTCTTCACAATTTCAGGTTCGGACTTCGTCGAAATGTTCGTTGGCGTCGGTGCAAGCCGGGTACGCGACATGTTCGACCAGGCAAAGAAATCGGCACCATGCATCGTCTTCATCGACGAGATCGATGCGGTTGGACGTCATCGTGGTGCTGGCCTTGGAAACGGCAACGACGAGCGCGAGCAGACGCTTAACCAGCTTCTCGTCGAAATGGATGGGTTCGAGGCGAATGAAGGCATCATCATCATCGCCGCGACGAACCGGCCGGACGTCCTCGATCCGGCTCTTCTCCGACCGGGTCGCTTCGACCGGCAGGTCGTGGTTCCGCGCCCCGATATCGATGGTCGCGAACAGATCCTCACTGTCCACATGAAGAAAGTGCCGCTTGCGCCTGACGTCGATGCTCGGGTCATTGCGCGGGGTACGCCCGGCTTTTCAGGTGCGGACCTTGCCAATCTCGTGAACGAGGCTGCGCTCCTTGCCGCGCGCAAAGGCAAGCGGCTGGTCGCAATGCAGGAGTTCGAAGAGGCGAAGGACAAGGTGCTGATGGGCACCGAGCGCAAGTCCATGGTCATGACCGAGGATGAGAAGCGCATGACTGCCTATCATGAAGCCGGACACGCAATTGTCGCGCTTCACGAGCCTGCGTCGGATCCCATCCATAAGGCAACGATCATTCCCCGTGGTCGCGCGCTTGGCATGGTGATGCGTCTCCCGGAGCGAGACAGCTACAGCTATCACCGTGACAAGATGTACGCCAACCTCGCTGTTTCCATGGGTGGGCGCGTCGCCGAGGAAGTTATCTTCGGCTACGACAAGGTTTCTTCGGGTGCGTCGAGCGACATCCAATATGCGACCCAGCTCGCGCGCGACATGGTGACGCGTTGGGGTATGTCCGACGCTCTCGGGCCGCTTCAATATGCCGAGCCCGAGGAGGAAGTTTTTCTCGGATATTCGGTGAACCGACAGCGGCAGATGTCAAACGAGACCGCACAACAGATCGACAAGGAAATTCGCCGGATCGTTGATGAAGGCTATGCGCGGGCCAAGCACCTACTCGACGATCATCGTGACCAGCTCGAGACGCTCGCCCAGGCTCTACTCGAATATGAGACGCTATCGGGCGACGAGATCAAGAAAGTCATTGCTGGTGAACCCGTCGACCGTGGCGGATCGAAGGGCCCGTCCATTCCCGCTGCGGGCTCGTCCATTCCGAAGGCCAAGCGGCCGAAGCCCGGCGCGATTGGTGGTCCAGCGGCCGCAGGGGCTTGATCCTACTCGAAGGCGCCCACCATCACGAGTAGGCTTGCGAACAGCGAGATCGCGATGAACGCGAAAATCGTGAGTACTGCCGTGCGCCACACGGCGCTCGCCTTGCCGAGGCCATAAGTGCCGCGAAGCTGTCGATACATGTGAACGGGGGGCACGAACCAGGCCAAGCTCGCAACGGCATCCGAAGCCAGTCCGATCGCCGAGGAGGCTGCGAGGAGCAGCATCATGAAGCAAAGTGAATAGGTAACGAACACGGTGTGGTCGTAGAGG
>DASRBJ010000194.1:0-2420 GCA_035653695.1 Sphingomicrobium sp. | reverse complement strand
CGCCGCTTCGATCTTGGCGGCAATGTCCGGATTCTCCTTCAGGAAGGCTTTGGCGTTCTCGCGCCCCTGCCCGATACGCTGGCTGTCATAAGAGAACCACGCGCCCGATTTCTCGATCACCCCGGCTTTCACGCCGAGGTCGATCAATTCGCCGGTTTTCGACACCCCCTCGCCATACATGATGTCGAACTCGACCTGCTTGAACGGCGGTGCGAGCTTGTTCTTCACGACCTTTACGCGCGTCTGGTTGCCGATCACCTCGTCGCGCTCCTTGATCGCGCCGATGCGGCGGATGTCGAGGCGAACCGAAGCATAGAACTTGAGCGCGTTGCCGCCGCTTGTCGTTTCCGGCGAGCCGTACATCACGCCGATCTTCATGCGGATCTGGTTGATGAAGATCACCATGGTGCGGGACTTGTTGATCGAGGCGGTGAGCTTGCGCAGAGCCTGGCTCATCAGCCGCGCTTGGCTGCCGGGCTGTGCGTCGCCCATCTCGCCTTCGAGCTCGGCGCGCGGCACGAGCGCCGCGACCGAATCGACGACCAGCACATCGATTGCGCCCGAGCGCACGAGGGTATCGGCGATTTCCAGCGCCTGCTCGCCCGCGTCCGGTTGCGAGATCAGGAGATCGTCGGTGTTGACGCCCAGCTTGCGCGCATACACCACATCGAGCGCGTGCTCGGCATCGATGAAGGCGCAGATGCCGCCCTTCTTCTGCGCTTCCGCAACGGTGTGCAGCGCAAGTGTGGTCTTGCCCGACGATTCCGGCCCGTAGATTTCGACGATCCGCCCGCGCGGCAAGCCGCCAATGCCGAGCGCAATGTCGAGCCCGAGCGAGCCCGAGGAGATGGCCTCGATGTCCATCGCCTTGTCGTTCTTGCCCAGCCGCATGACCGAGCCCTTCCCGAACTGGCGCTCGATTTGCGTGAGCGCGGCAGAGAGGGCCTTTGACTTATCCATGGAGGATCCTTCGACGAGACGCAGGGCAGGCTGGCTCATATCACGCTCCTTATGGCGGGGATTCGGGGCATCGACAACGAGAGGGCTTCTAGCCGCCCGCAATCGACGATGAGCCAATGTACCCTATTTGTTCTCAGTTCGCAATATGTTCTTTTTTGTAGGCCAGGCACTGTCCGGAGTCCATGCGGAGTGTCCTAAGTGAGTAGCCGCAGTGTCCTAAGACACTGGGGCGCTCTCGGCCTTGTCTTTGTAGATGATCTTAAAGCTACCTTCGAGAAGCTGGAGCCATAGCTTTCGATCAGTCTCGGCCCATACGTCGCCCGACTTAGGGAGGCGCGCCAGAAGCCCTTGGATGATTGGATCGACTCCCGGCGGCAGAGAACCGCCACCCCCACCGCCGCCCGAAGGGCCTTCATTCTTCTGTTCGGGTTTTTCGTCGGTTGGCGCCGGACCATTGTCACTCACGCCCGGCGGCATGATCAGACGCGACCGATCCATTTCGAAGAAGCCGGCGACCTCCGCAGACCGCTGAAACACCTGCCGAGCACGCTCCGTCTGCTTTTGCGAGACACCCATGCTGGCCATTTCGCGCTCTAGAGCCGCAGGTGGCGGGAGTAACTGGCCGCGCTTCGTCTCGAATAGCCGCTTAAAGAGCGGGACGTTCAAGAAGGCCTTGGCTTTGGCAGCGCGCTCGCGCGTGCTGTCAACGACCATTTGCCCCAGATCGGTCAGACGCACGCCGCCTGCGGCTCGGTCCGTTTCAATGAAGCCAAACAGCCGCGCAGCGGAAAGCCGCATGCGATAGCCGCTGCTGTTCATGCTCATGCCAATGGCAGCGGCGAGCTGGTCGTGCTGGCACACCCCCGCGCCGGTCGTTTCGTGGATTCCCTTCGCGATCACCACCGCATCTTCAAGCCCCATGTAGGGAAACTCGATAGTCGAACGCTCGCGCTTCCCATCATCTTTGGGCTCGGTCGCCCCAAAGCCCTCGTTCGCTTTCGTGTTCATGGCTATTCGCCTCCGTGCGGAAGGATCCCGATTGGCTGGAACATAGTCAATCCGTAGACCTCTGTCAACGCCATAGTGCGAATGTCTACGAAATTCCGTAGACAATCGTTGACAAGTCGCAGAATCCCGATTACGCTTTGGACACGATAAGGAGACTAATCATGACTAGGAGGGCGAAAGCCCCGGCGTTTTCCGACCGGCGCGCGGGGCGAGAACATACAGGAAGGGCCGCTACGCGAATCCCGTGACAGGACGTAGCGGCCCTTAATCGGCTCTAGGTGCCCCGTGGTCTAACGGTAGGACGCTCGCTGTTACACGCGGAGAGGTCCGGGTCCGAATCCCGGCGGGGCTGCCAGGATCAAACCAGTGGACCGACGCTGTTGGAAGCAACGCCGGTCCGGATCAAAGCCCCGGGACTGGACCCCGAAGCAGTGACCACTCTCGACTATATA
>DASRBJ010000193.1:0-3658 GCA_035653695.1 Sphingomicrobium sp. | reverse complement strand
CGCCCACGCCGAACCAGGCCAGCTTAAGACGCCCACTGGCCCGCGCTTCATCACGCTTTTCACGAAGAATGGCGGCGAGGCGCGCTTCGTCAATGGGAGGCGCGGGGTCATTCAAGACGTGCACAGCGACCGACGGTGCATAGCGTTCGATCACCTTTTGCATGGCGAGTGTTGAGCAGAGCGCGAAGTCTGATCTCGCCAGCATTTGCCGCAGCCAGCCCCGGAACCGGACCATCCTGCTATCGCCAATCTGGCTGAAATAATCATCGAACAGATCGACACCGACCCGCAGTCCCCGCCGAGAGAGGATCTCGGCGGCGACGAGCGATCGCGCATCATAGCACTTGCTGACCAAGAGCAGGTCGCAATTCACAGTTCGGGCATCAAACTTCGAAATGTCTTCGAACGTAAGCCTGACCCCGTGCCGCTCAAGCTCCGGCGCAATGCGCCCGTAACGAATGCGCGCTCCGGCGTTGTTCCTGTATTCCTCGGAAGGGATGAGGACTGTGAGCTTCATCCAACCAGAACCTCGGTCGATAGTGCTCGGTCGGCCGCTGCTTCCGGGGGAGCGAAAATTGGGTCGAGTGGGCTTCGCTTCGCGCAATAACTAGCCGTAACGAGCGAGGTACACAGGTGACGACCGGTCAGCTGACCATTACGGCGCCATTGGCGAACGGTTTCCAGCCGTGCAACCCACAAGTCTCGCGGTGGAAGCATGACGGGCCAGCAGCTCCGCCATAATGCGGTAGCGTGTGCAGCTCCGTGACCTGCAGGTGTGCCACCACGGTTGACCGGGCTATGGACTTGGCCGGCGTCGACAGCTGCCACTGACCACCCTTTGCCGCGGCTTTCGACTGACAGGAGCACTGCAGAGGAGGTGGCGGTTCCGGGCTCGCGAAGCAGGCTAGTCAGCAGAGCGGAGGACCGGACATCATGCAAGATCACGCCGGGGCCGAGATAGGCTAAAAGCGGGCCTTCCACCCGCTCGATGGCTTCTTGGGCGTCACTGAAGACTCGGACGCGATCGGGAAACAATTGTTGCGCGAGGCGAAGTGAGTCCGGCGTCGGGGACGATACAAATGCGATGTTGAACGGCGCTGCGGTTACCTGTCCATTGAGGCTTTGAAGCGCCTGCAGGAGGTCGGCTTCTGCCCACGATGAGGGCGAGATAAACCACGTGAGCTCTTCCGAGCCAAGCTCGATTGTGAGTCCTGGCGTAGCTATGGGCATCAACAGTTCGGCATCCGTCAACGTTCGCTCGGCCGGCAATCGAAGGGCAATGGCCTGAGAGGTCGAGACGTCCGCCAGTGATCCGTCTGTCTTCACAAGGCGAGGAAAGCCGCAGCCAAGTTCGTTCGCCAATGAAGCGCTTTCAGTGGGCATCCGAATGAGGGTTGCGGGTTGCGAGGGCTCCTTTCCAAGGACGATCATAGCCGGCGCGGGACAATCGCCATTCCGCGTTGGCGAGAATGGGGCGACCAATACCGAAATCGTCGGGATCATGTCGCCCGTGAGCTGGAGCACCGCTTGTCCGGACTGTCGCGCATCATCGGCTTCCACTGTTACCGTGCGGGCCAGGTACGCGCTTTCGGGCTGGTCATCCTGAGTTCCGAGCGGCTTCGCGCCTATTCGTGCAATCCCGGACAGCCACGACTGAAATTCCCGCTGGAACAGCGGGTGTGTTCCGTCCTGACCACGAATATCTACGGCAATGCTCGCGACAAGCGGTGTCGCGCCATCACGCAGCGCGACCAAGCCTTCGGTAAGAATGTCGCTGATCGCGCATACATCCTTTCCGGCCTCGCCGTTGCCCGTCAAAGTGTTGGAAAGCGCGATGAATTCCCCATAATGGAGACCTCCACGAGCGAGCGAGGGAAAAACGAGAGCTCGCCAGCCGAGCAAGATTCCATCGGCCTGCGTGAAGACGAAGAGGAGCGGAAAGAGCGGGTTTGCCGGCTTTGCGTCGACGGCCTCAAGCTCGCTCTCGACCAGCGTTTCACCGGCGAGGTGAGCTTCTCCATTACTATCTATCTCGAGGACGCGGACTGCGATCGGTGCGTCCTGCCCAGCGATGCGCCAACGGCTGCGCAACACGCCGCGGCCCGCGTGCCAGGCATCCAGCAGCTCCGCTTGAGCCATGTCAACGTCCGTCGCTTGCTCGCCAATAGCCCCGGAAATGCAGATCTTTGCCAAGCGGGAGAGAGTTGCTTCGAGCGCACGTCGTTGGGCCGGATTGGGGACGTAAGCAACGCCCCGGCCGTCCACGACGAAGCTGCGCGGATCATCGCCCTCGATTTGGCCGCTCGGCGTCCAACTAAGGGGATGTTCCGGCTCGATCGAGAAAATCGCGGAAGGAGCCGCCGGTCCGAATTCTTCTCGAGGCGAGGTGCTCGAGAGTGGGGCTTTATGCTCGGGAGCGCTTCGTCCCTCAAAATGGCCATACTCGACGTAGTGCAGCAACGGATTTGCTCCACGAGCGGCGACGTCGGCATTGGCCTTCAGATACGCGGTCGTCGAAAAGTGAGGTCCGGGGTCACGCCCCTCCCGCCAGCCAAATTCCAGATAGTGAACGGCCGGATCGATGCCACTGGCCGCGACGTCGGGGTAGGTTTCCAAGTACCAAGATGCATCAAACAACTGGGAGTTGCAGAGGGCGCTCACCCTGTCGTGCCGGCGCCGGTGACTGGAAACGCCGAGCGCTCGGTGCATGATCCGCTTCGTCTTGCGGAGAACATTGGCCAGAACGGTATAGAGACGCCAGGGCAGCGACCGGTGGTACTCAGCCAGTGAGCTTTCGGCGGCGGCAAGATTCCGGCGGAGAACCTTGAGATGTTCCCGTTCGCGATCGAGGATATCCTGTGTGGACCGATACTTCCGTTTGACACTCTTGAGCTGGTCTCGGACCGTGCTTAGCTCGGTCTGAATCTCCTCAATTTCGTTCTCTCGGGTACGCAGCTTCGAGGCAAGCTGGTGCGCTTGGCTCCGCGCGTCTTCGAGCTCCTGCTTAAGTTGAGCGACTTGCGAATTCAGGGCATCGGTTTGGCCGGCTAGGGAGGCAAGAGCCCGATCACTGGCGCTGCGGTCGCGAAGTTCCGACGAGAGCGTCTCAACTACCGTTCTGAGCCGCTCTATCGCTCGCTGATCGCGTATGTCGGAGGCGAGGGCGTCGAGCGACGCCTTCTGATCATCTAGCTTCCGTTCGAGCTCGCCGAGATTTTGAAGCGAGACCTGGGCGCGATTGAGCTCGGCAAGCGCGGCATCGGCCTGGCTCGTTGCCGATGCCCTCCTCTTTCGCTCGAGCCGATTGCTCTCAAGGATTTCGGCCAACAGTTCGCCCGTCTGATCTACGCGATGGCGAGCTTGGTCGAGCCGCCGATAATCCGCGTCCCGATCGGGGTTCCCGTCAGCCCAATGGCTCAAGACCGCATAGGCGTCTTCAAGACCGGGTACTCGCGACAACTGAGGGGAGACCTCGTCCTCGGGCGCCCGATGATGCCTAAGATCGTTCGAAAGGAAAGTTTCCACCTTTGCGCGATCGGCTTTTGTCAGACGGAATGGCAGGTCGAGCGCAGCCGTGATCCGCTCGAGAGTCTTTGCCGAATCCGCGAGCAGGCCAGAATAAGACACGAAGCATCTCGGGTGAGATCGAGTCTGCACC
>DASRBJ010000192.1:0-2847 GCA_035653695.1 Sphingomicrobium sp. | reverse complement strand
AGCGTTTCACTTGGAAGCGCGGTAAACAGCATCGAGCAAATAGAGCGCCAGATCGGCCTTCCTGCCGCGCTCACGACCAGTTTCTCAGGTGCCGCAAGCGCATTCAAGGCTTCGCTTGCCAACGAGTTCTGGCTGGTCCTCGCGGCTATAGTCGTTGTCTACATCGTGCTTGGAGTGCTTTACGAAAGTTTTGTCCATCCGGTGACGATCCTGTCGACTCTTCCCTCGGCTGGCATTGGGGCACTCGTTTGCCTGTGGATCACGGGATCTGGCCTTGGGGTCATCGGCATCATTGGCATCGTTCTCCTGATTGGGATCGTGAAGAAGAACGCGATCATGATGATCGATTTCGCGCTCGACGCGATGCGCGAGGAAGGCGCTGACAGCCGATTGGCGATCCGGCAGGCGGCATTGCTTCGATTTCGTCCGATCATGATGACGACCTTCGCCGCTCTTTTCGCGGCGCTCCCGCTGATCTTCGGCGGCGGAATGGGCCATGAGCTTAGGCAGCCTCTTGGTGTTGCCATAGCCGGCGGACTGATTTTCAGTCAGGTCCTGACCTTGTTCACAACCCCGGTCATCTTCCTCTCGCTCGAGAACTGGCGCGAACGAAGCTGGGGACGAGCGTCCGGTCCACTTCCCGCATGAATATCTCCGCGCCATTCATTCGGCGCCCGATCGGCACGTTGCTGCTGACGATCGGCTTAATGATGGCTGGCGTCGCGGCTTATTTCATGCTTCCGGTGGCACCACTGCCGCAGATCGATTTTCCAACAATCCAGGTTTCGGCAAATCTTGCCGGTGCAAGCCCGGCAACCATGGCTTCGAGCGTTGCCGCACCGCTTGAGCGCCACCTTGGAACGATCGCTGGCGTGAGCGAGATGACCTCCCGGTCGGGGGTTGGATCGAGCCAGATCACGCTTCAATTCGATCTATCGCGCGACATCGACGGCGCGGCGCGGGACGTCGAGGCGGCAATCAATGCTTCGCGCGCTGATCTTCCGGCAACATTGCGAAGCAATCCCACCTACCGCAAGGTCAACCCGGCCGAAGCACCAGTGCTCATCCTCGCGCTGACTTCGCGCACGCGGACGCCCTCGGACATTTACGATACGGTCTCGACCGTCGTGCAGCAGCGTCTTCTGCAGGTGCAGGGCGTCGGCAACGTCGAGCTTGGCGGCGCTGCGCTACCGGCGGTGCGCGTCGAAGTGAACCCACGAGCGCTCGCGCAATATGGCATTGCGCTCGAGGACGTGCGCACGGCGCTCCAGTCCGAAAGCGCCAATCGGCCGCGCGGCACGCTCGACGCGAACGGCTACAGCTGGCAGATCTATTCGAACAAGCCCGGCCGCTATGCGGCGGACTACCGCGATACGATCGTTGCGTGGCGTAATGGCTCGGCCGTTCGGCTCCGGGATATCGCGACCGTGGAGGATGGCCCTGAAGACATTCGCACCATGGGGCTGTTCAATGGCGAGCGCGCAGTCCCGATCATCATCAGCCGGCAACCGGGCGCGAACATTGTCCAGGTGGTCGACGCCTTAAAAGCGCAGATACCAGCGCTTCAAAATCTCGTCCCATCGGATGTCCACCTGTCGGTGGCCTCCGACCGGACGTTGACTATCCGCGCGTCCTTGCGCGAAGTTGAGATCACGCTCCTCATCGCGACCTTGCTCGTGGTCCTTGTCGTCAGCCTCTTTTTGCGCAGCTGGCGGGCAACGCTGATCCCGGCCGTCGCGGTTATCGCGTCGCTCCTTGGAACGTTCGTGTTGATGTACCTTGCGGGCTTCTCGCTCGACAATCTTTCGTTGATGGCATTGACCGTTGCGACCGGCTTCGTTGTCGATGATGCGATTGTGGTGGTCGAGAATATCAGTCGGCACGTCGAGGCGGGCATGCCTCCCCTGCAGGCAGCGCTTACAGGCGCGCGCGAGGTGGGATTTACCGTCCTCTCGATCTCGCTCAGCCTCATTGCCGTGTTCGTGCCGCTGATTTTCATGGGCGGAGTTGTTGGACGGCTCTTTCGCGAGTTCGCGCTGACGATTTCGGTAGCGGTGATGATCAGCCTTCTCGTCTCACTCACGACGACGCCGATGCTCGCGGCGCGCCTCCTTCGCCGTGAGGAACGTGAAGGCCGAGTGATGGCAACAGCACGCAAAAGCTTCGACTGGGCTCAAGCGCGTTACGCAAGGGTCCTTGACTGGGCACTTGATCATCGAGGCGCGGTATTGATCCTCCTAGCCGGGACCGTGGCTCTCAACGTCTATCTCATCGCGATCGCCCCCAAGGGCTTTTTCCCGCAGCAGGACACGGGTGGCCTGATGGGTGGGATCCGGGCGGACCAGAGCATTTCCTTCAGCGACATGCAGGAGAAACTGACCAGGATCACGAACATCGTTCGCCATGATCCCTCCGTCGCAACCGTTGTCGCCTTTACCGGTGGATCGCGCGCGGGCGGTGGATTCATGTTCATCACCTTAAAGCCACGTTCGGAACGACCACCGGCACCGGTAATCATTGCGCGGCTTCGGCCCAAGCTCGCACGCGTGAGCGGCGTCAGCCTGTTCCTAAATCCTGTGCAGGATCTGCAGGTCGGCGGAAGGCAGACCAACAGCACGTATCAATATGTTCTGCAGGCGGACGACCCGGACGTCCTCAAATCGGCCGGCGAGAAACTGGTGAATGCGCTCAAGCGCTATCCCGGCATTTTGACCGATGTCGATATCGACCAGCAGGAAGCTGGGGCCGATGCTTTTGTCGACGTTGATCGTGATACTGCGGCAAGGCTCGGCGTTCCAATGCAGGCGATTGATGCGACGCTATACGATGCCTTCGGCCAGCGCCAGG
>DASRBJ010000191.1:0-8500 GCA_035653695.1 Sphingomicrobium sp. | reverse complement strand
GCTCGGCTATTGCCGGTCGATAGCGAACATAATGCTATTTTTCAGTGCCTTGCCACGAGTAGAGTAGAGGATGTCTCGAAAATCGTTCTCACGGCGAGCGGCGGTCCGTTCCGCACGGCTTCGAACCTTGCAATAGCCAATGCGACTCCCGCCGAGGCGGTCGCGCATCCAAACTGGTCGATGGGAGCAAAGATCTCCGTCGACTCGGCAACGCTCATGAACAAGGGCCTCGAACTTATTGAGGCGCATTATCTGTTCGGATTGCCCTCGCGCCAGCTCGACGTTGTCATCCACCCTCAGTCGGTGATCCACTCTATGGTTGAGTTCATCGACGGATCGGTGCTTGCCCAGCTTGGCAGTCCGGACATGCGCATCCCTATCGCGTACGCGCTTGCCTGGCCCGAACGGATGGCGACACCGGCCCAAAAGCTCGATCTCGCGGCAATTGCCCGGCTTGATTTTGAAGTGCCCGATCTGGGACGTTTTCCGGCGCTGAGGCTTGCTCGAGAAGCGCTCGAGGCGGCCGGTGCTGCACCGGTTGTCCTCAATGCGGCAAATGAAGTCGCCGTGTCGGGCTTTCTTGGCGGCGAGATCGGCTTTTGCGAAATTGCGATTCTCGTTCAGGAAGCGCTTAACGGCGCGAGCTACGATGCACCGCATTCCGTCGGCGACGTGTTGGAAATAGACCGGCTAACGCGCGATCGCACCCGGGCAATGATGAAGGCGAACTGCACTTGATATCCATGCCTCATCCGCCGATTTGGCTCGTTCTCGTCGCCTTCGTCTGTGCGCTTGGTCCGCTCGTCTTCTTCCATGAACTCGGCCACTTCCTTGTCGCCCGCCTTTTCAAGATTCCCGCCGAGACATTCTCGATCGGGTTCGGCCGTGAAATCCTTGGGTGGACCGACCGGAGAGGCACGCGATGGAAAGTCGCCTGGTTGCCGCTCGGTGGTTATGTAAAGTTTGTCGGCGACATGAGCCCCGCAAGCAATCCAGGTGCGATCGAGAGCGTCCCGGAGCACCTGCGGGATGTCGCGTTTCAAACCCGACCAACGTGGCAGCGGTTTCTGGTTGTTCTTGCGGGACCCGCGGCAAACTTCATCCTCGCCGTGCTGATCTTCACAGCCCTGTTTGCTTTTGTCGGAGCGCCGACATCGAGCATTGTTGGTGCGACAAGCCCCAATTCGCCAGCCGCGCGCGCCGGAATCAAGCCCGGCGACCGAATTGTCTCGCTCGCTGGACGTCCCACTCCAACTTTTGCCGATCTTTTCAGTGCCACGGCAATCCGGCCCAACGAGACGGTTGTCGTTGAGGTGCAACGCGGGTCGTCGATCAAGAAGCTGCGGCTGACGCTTGCGTCTGATTCGATCAAGGCAGCCAATGGCGAAGTCGTGAAGCGCGGTGTGCTTGGAATAGCCGCAAGCCAGACGGCACTCGAACCGATGCCGATTTTCAGGGCGGTGGCGGAAGCAGTGAAAGAGACCGCCCGTGCCACCGGTTCGATTCTCGACACGATCGCCCAGATGGTTCGGGGCTATGTCTCGCCGCGGCAGCTTGGCGGACCGATATCCATCGCGAATGTCGCAGGTGGCGTCGCAACTTTGGGACCGATTGAGTTCATTGGCTTGCTCGCACTACTGTCAATTAATCTCGGATTCATCAACTTGTTGCCAGTCCCCATGCTCGATGGAGGACACCTCTTTTTCTACATTATCGAGGCGGTCCGGCGCCGCCCTGTCAGTGTCGCGGCACTCGATTGGGCGTTCCGTGGCGGCCTTGCACTCATTCTCGCTCTGCTTCTTTTCGCAACGGGAAACGATCTCGGCCTCTGGAGTGAGCTTGAACGCTTGATTGGCTAGGAGGGTTGGGGCAGGGCAGTAACGGGGCTTTGCGGCGAAGCGCGCCGCTCTCCATTTGCACACAAGGCGGGGACGCGTGATTTCAAGGTCGAATTGCTTTAGCCGGCGCGCTGGCACTCTGTTTCTGGTCGGAACGGTGCTTAGTAGCTCCGCAGCGCCGTTGCTTGCGCAACCCGCGCCAGCAGCACAACAAACGCCGGCTGCCGCCGGCGCTTCACAGAATCAATCGCAAAACGTCTTGCCGGCCACGCCCGCACCCGCGGAGCAGACGATTCGCTCGATCGCGGTCAGGGGCAATCAGCGCCTCGAAGCTGAGACGATCCGTGCGTACGCGAATCTTTCACCGGGCCAGACCTATACGGCGGCAACGCTCGACCAGGCCCTGAAGGACCTCTACGCAACGCAACTCTTCGCGGATGCTCGCATCGAAGGTGCCCAGACGGGGAACCTGGTGATCGTCGTTCGCGAAAACCCGGTCATCAACCGGGTCATCCTCGAGGGAAACAAGCGCCTCAAGGACGACAAGATAACGCCCGAGATCAAGCTTGCTCCGCGGCAGATCTTCACGCGCTCGGCGGTTCGCGCAGACGTTGATCGGATACTCGAGCTCTATCGCCGGCAAGGGCGATTTGCAGCGCGGGTCGATCCCAAGATCGTGCAACTCGATCAGAACAGGGTCGATGTCGTCTTCGAGATATACGAGGGCGACCTCGCAAAGATCCGGGCGATCAACATCCTCGGCAATGCGCACTTCTCGACGGACCGCCTTCGCAAGGAAATGTACTCGCGGCAGGCTGGCGGATTCCTGGGCTTCCTCAAGTCGAACGATACGTACGATCCGGACCGGCTCGCGGCGGACCAGCAGAAACTCCGCGCCTTTTATCTTACCGAGGGCTACGCCGACTTCCGAGTAGTCCAGGCGCTTGCCGAACTTACGCCTGACCGCCACAACTTCATCATCACCTACGTCGTCGAAGAGGGACCGCGTTACCACCTCGGCACGGTCGAAGCCGACAGTGCGGTGCGGGACTTCCCCAATGCCAAAGTGTTGCAGATCGCAAAGCTGACGCCTGGAAGCTGGTTCAACGCAAAGCAGGTCGAAGACGCGATCACGAACCTCAACGAGGCCGCGGGCAACCTTGGCTATGCGTTCGCTGACATCAGCCCAGCCTATAATCGCGACGCCGAAAAGCGCGTGATGAACCTCACGATCAAGGTCGCGCCGACACCACGCGTCTATGTCGAGAGGATCGACATCACGGGCAACACCAACACCCGCGACAAGGTAATCAGGCGCGAATTCCGTCTCAATGAAGGCGACGCCTTCAGCGCCCTCAAGGTGAAGCGCAGCCAGGATCGAATTCAGAGCTTGGGATTCTTCCAGGACAAGCTCGAGATCAAGCAGACCGAGGGAACAACGCCCGACCGCGTCGTTCTTGGCGTCAATGTCGAGGAAAAGCCAACGGGACAGCTTTCCGTCTCCGGCGGCTATTCGAGCCTGGAGCGGTTCGTTGTCCAGCTCGCCGTCAGCCAGAATAATTTCATGGGGAAGGGGCAGTCGCTCGACGCCTCCGTCAACTGGTCGCTCTACGGCAAGTCCATCGAACTTGGTTTTGTCGATCCGTATTTCATGGACAAGTCGATTCTTCTCGGTGCCAATCTCTTCAGGCGCGACTATCGCGCGTTCGATCTCATCGGAACGCAGCGCAACACTACTTACGCGACGCTGAGCACCGGTGGCGCAATCCGCATGGGCTTCCCAATCACCGAATATTGGAGCTTTGGTGGTCGCTATCAGCTTAGCCAGGACAAGGTTTCGCTCGACCAGGCGACCTTCTTCACGGACGGCGTTTGCGACCCCATCAAGGCGGGGCGCTATTTGTGCGACGAACTTGGCAGTCGTCTAACGTCATTGGTCGGGATTTCGACGATTTACGACGATACCGATGGAATCCATCCTACCCGGGGACAACGCTTGTCCTTCTCGGAGGATTTCGCCGGCCTTGGCGGCGACGTGCGCTATCTTCGAACGAGCGTTAACGCGACGAAGTATCACAATCTCGGCGGCAGCTGGATCCTGTCTCTGCACGGCGAGGGCGGCTACGTCGCGCCGCTCCAGAAAGCTACGTCATCGGACGCCGATGCTGTTCGGTTGAACGACCGCTTTTTCGACCCGGGCCTTCGGGGTTTTGATATCCGCGGCCTTGGCCCGCGCGTCGTGCGTATTCCGTACAACTCGGACGGGACCCTGCAGGCGCTCGATATCAACAATGACGTCACTGACGCCATCGGCGGCCGTGCCTATTATATGGGGCGGCTGGAGCTTGAATTCCCGGTCAGCTCCGGGATGAAGAGTCTCGGGTTGCGGCCCTCGGCTTTCATCGATGTTGGCTCTTTGTGGAAAGTGAAGCAGCCCCAGCTGCTCGACGTTCCGTTCCTTTGCACAGCCAACGATCTCACATCGACCTTCGCGAGCCCGAAGTCGAACTGCAGCGTGGACATGAGCGGTGCCGCGCATGACCCGACGGCGTTCACATCTTCACCAGGGTTCAAGGAAGTTTTCCTCGGCAATTCACCGAAGCCGCGACTTACGATCGGCGTCGGCGTGAATTGGGTATCGCCTTTCGGGCCATTGCGCATCGATCTCGCCAAGGCGCTGCTCAAGCAAAAGGGTGACGACACCAAGTTGTTCAATTTCAACGTAGGAACTCAATTCTGATGAAAAATCTGCTTATTGCTACATCAATCGCCGCTTCCGTTGCGCTGCCCAGCGCAGCGAGCGCGCAAGCGATCCCTCCCGCGGTGGTTGCCGTCGTTGATCTCGAGAAGGTGACAACAAATTGCAACGCCTGCAGGACGGCAAGTGCTGCGCTTCGTTCGCAGGTGAGCGGCCTCCAGTCTCGCCAGCAGACGCTCGCCGCTCCGCTGGAGACCGAGCAGCGCTCAATCCAAACCGCGGTTGACGCGCTGAACGGCAAGGAGCCCGACGCAGCACTCAAGAGCAGGGTGCAGGCTTGGCAGACAAGACGGCAGCAAGCCCAGGATGAGGTCACTCGCCAGGAGCAGCAGATTCAGGCCAACAGCGAGTATGTGAAGCGCCAGATCGCCGAAAAGCTTGGGCCGATTTATAGCCAGGTTATGCAGCGTCACGGCGCCAACATCATGGTCGAGATTGGAACAACGCTCGCGAGCGGTGCAAATCTTGACGTCACCAATGACGTTCTGACGGCATTGAATGCGGCACTTCCAACGATCCAGACGACCGCGCCGGTAGCCCCCACCAACCGGGCTCAGCCGCAGGGTCGTTAAGCTCAGATGAGCGAGCAAATGGAAAGCGTCGCCATGGGACCTCTGGACATCCGGCGGGTCATGGCGGCGCTTCCGCACCGCTATCCAATGCTGCTCGTTGACCGGGTTGAGAGCCTCGACCCGGACAATGGCATTGTTGCGATCAAGGCGGTCACGATCAACGAACCTTTCTTCCAGGGGCACTTTCCGGCACGCCCGATCATGCCTGGAGTGTTGATCGTCGAGGCGCTCGCGCAGGCAGCTGGCGTTCTTGCCGTGGAAGCCCTTGGTCTCGCCGGTACGGGCAAGCTTGTCTATTTCATGGCGATCGAAGGCGCAAAGTTTCGCCAGCCAGTCGAACCGGGGGTTATCCTGAAGCTCCACGTCGAATTCGTGCAAAAGCGGTCGAGCGTGTGCAAGTTTGCAGGTCGCGCGACCATCGACGGAAAAACCGTTGCCGAGGCGAACTTCACGGCGATGATTGCAGACCCGCCGACGGGCTGAAACCCTTTTATCGCGATCATGTAGGCGTCGGCTCGTCCATGCCGGTAGTTGCTAATGCTTGATCCCGATGTGGGCTGTTAAATCGACTTCGAGCGCATTATTGGAACGAACATGACGTCGAACCGCAGCCGCCTCATCGCACTTCTGTCCGCCATCATAACCGCGGCTGCGCTGCGGCTGGTGCCGCATCCGCCTAACTTTACACCGATCGGAGCGATCGCGCTATTCAGTGGCGCCTATTTCGGGCGTCGGACGTGGGCCTTTGTTGCGCCCTTGGCAGCATTGTTCCTAAGCGATCTCGTGCTCGGCTTTTATCACGGAATGGCAACAGTTTACGCAACAGACTTGCTGATCGTTGTTATTGGTACACTGATCACGCGCCGCTCTCCGCTGAGGATCGCAATGGCCGCAGTCGTAAGCTCGATTGTGTTTTTCACGATCACCAATCTTGGAATGTGGTTCTCGAGCGGCTTTTATCCACGAACGCTGATCGGTCTCGAAGAATGTTTCGTGGCGGCTGTTCCGTTTTTCCAGAACAGCCTTGCGGGCGACCTCTTCTACACGACGCTGCTCTTCGGCGGCTTCCGGCTTGCCGAAGTCATTCTTCCGCAATTGCGGGCCACGGAGGCCCAACCCGCCTAGCCAGCTTGGTTGCAAGATCGCCATCAGAACTGTAGAGGCGCCATTCAGCTTGCTGCGGCTGGTCGGAAACCAGCTGCTAACTCAAGGAAATATCACATGAAGTCCGGCGTTCACCCCGACTACCACATGATCAATGTTGAAATGACCGACGGTACCAAGTTCCAGGTTCGTTCGACCTGGGGCAAAGAAGGTGACACGCTTCACCTCGATATTGATCCCAAGGTGCACCCGGCCTGGACCGGCGGCAACACCCGTCTCGTCAACGAAGGTGGCCAGGTCGCGCGCTTCAACAAGCGCTTTGGCGGTCTTACTCTCGGCAAAAAATAAGCTTGTACGGCGAGGCTCCGCGGATCGAGACTGAGCGTCTCATCCTTCGGCCGTTCAACGCCGGCGACTTGGACGAACTTGCCTCCATCTGGAGCGACGACAAGGTCGTGCGCTTCATCGGCGGGCAAAAACTGAGCCGCGAGGACACGTGGCGGCGCTCGCTCGCCGCCTGTGGTCAATGGCCGTACGTCGGGTTTGGTTATTGGATCGCTCAGTTGAAAGCTGATGGCGAAGTCGTCGGCCAGCTCGGTTTTGCCGACTTCAAGCGAGAGATTGAACCTAGTCTCGAAGGCGAGGCCGAGTTTGGCTATGTTTTCTCGCCGCGGGTGCACGGGCAGGGGATCGCTCGCGAAGGGTGCACGGCAGCGCTCGAGTGGGCGGACGCAAATCTCAATTGTCGCTCGTATCCGGCGATCATTTCACCGGAGAATGGCGCGTCCATTCGCCTGGCCGAGCGGCTTGGATTCAATCGTGAGCCGGACGCCACGTACCGCGGCGAGAAAATCGCGCTTTTCCGGCGCAGCCGCCCTTAAAAGGCGCTCAGTCCCGTAATCGCTCGTCCCATTATGAGGGCATGGACGTCGTGCGTCCCTTCATAGGTGTTGACGGTCTCGAGGTTCGCCGCGTGTCGGATCACCTGGAACTCCGCGGAAATGCCGTTTCCACCGTGCATGTCCCGCGCGACGCGAGCGATCTCGAGCGCCTTGCCACAGTTGTTGCGCTTGATGAGGCTGATTGTCTCAGGAACAAGCTCGCCCTGTTCGAGACGTCGGCCCACACGCAACGACGCCTGCAGTCCCAACGCAATCTCGGTCGCCATGTTTGCGAGCTTCAGTTGCACGAGCTGGTTCGAGGCAAGCGGCTTGCCGAACTGCTTTCGGTCGAGCGTGTATTGGCGAGCAGCGTGGTAGCAGGCCTCCGCCGCACCCATCGATCCCCAGCTGATGCCGTACCGCGCTCGGTTGAGACAACCGAACGGACCCTTAAGCCCTTCGACGTTCGGAAGAAGTGCGTCGTCCGGAACTTCGACTCCGTCCATCACAATCTCGCCCGTGATCGAGGCGCGTAAGCTCAGTTTCTCCTTGATCTTGGGCGCGGACAGCCCAGCGAGGCCCTTGTCGAGAACGAACCCGCGTATCTTGCCGTTGTGGGCATCCGATTTTGCCCAGACAACGAACACGTCGGCGATCGGCGAGTTCGTAATCCACATCTTCGTACCGGTTAGACGGTAGCCAGCGGGAGTCTTCTCAGCCCGCGTGCGCATGCTTCCGGGATCGGAGCCCGCATCAGGTTCGGTCAGGCCAAAACAGCCTACCCATTCACCAGTCGCAAGCTTCGGCAGGTACTTTGATCGCTGTTCCTCCGAACCGTAAGCGTAGATTGGGTACATGACGAGGCTCGACTGCACCGACATCGCCGACCGGTAGCCGCTGTCGACACGCTCTACGGCGCGGGCGATGAGCCCATAGCTTACATAGCCGAGTCCGGCGCCTCCATATTCCAGCGGAACGGTCGCGCCGAGCAATCCTAGCTCGCCAAACTCGTTCATGATCTCGCGGTCGAACCGTTCCTCGAGATAGGCGGAAGTTACTCGTGGAAGCAGTTTCTCCTGTGCATAAGCTTCCGCTGTGTCCCGGACGAGCCGCTCCTCGTCGGTGAGCTGCTGGTTGAGATCGAACGGATCCTGCCAATCGAACGGCAGGATGGCTGGCTCGCCCACTTTAGAATCCCCGCTTTGATGAAGTCGCCGCGCTATTACAGCTCGCCCGTTCTCGGCGCCACCCCGGCAGCGAGACTAGCGACTTTTTGCCAATGTTCGCGTAACACCTGAAGTCTGACCAAAGCTCTGCTTGACCGTTATCCCAAAGCTCGGGTGTCGA
>DASRBJ010000190.1:0-3823 GCA_035653695.1 Sphingomicrobium sp. | reverse complement strand
CCAACAACGACCGTCGCTACGAGCGCCGCGAGGAAGCCGACCATTCCTATTGGCTTTGCTAAACCGATGATGATCGTGACTAGCCAGATAACACCAAGAGCGATGATGAGTCGTTTGATTGTCCGGCTGAGTCCCGCATTGAGCCGGCGACGCTCGCGCCGTGCTGCCTCGCGCGCAGGTCCGTCACGCGCATCGATCTGGCGAACGACCCGCTCGAACCGCGCGATTGCGCGCTGAACCTTGTCGCCTTCTTCAGTCACTTCGCCTCGATTGGAGTGAGCGGTGAAGTAGCCGGTTCGAGCTTCGCCTGGTTCACTCCCTCGGCGCGGGCGATATAGCCCTTTGACTTCTCGACCTCTCGCCCAAGTGTGTCGACCGTCTGCTTCATGTTACCCAGTGCTTCGACCTTGAAGCGATCAATCTGGTCCATCGTGTCATAGATGTTCTGGAACGCGCGCTGAAGAGTCTCGAGCGGAATCGTCGAGCTTGCTGCCTGTTCGTGGATCGCTCCGGTCTGTGTGCGGAGCATTTCGCCGGTCGAATCGATCATGCTCGCGGTCGTCGTGTTGAGTGCCGTTACCTGCTCCAGGACGAGTTTCTGGTTGGTCATTGCTTGAGCAACGGTCACGGCCGTTCGCAATGCTGCAACGGTGGTCGTCGAAGCCCGGTCGACGCCCTTCACTAGCTCGACGTTATTCTTCTTGACGAGATCGAGTGCGAGATAGCCCTGAACAGTTACGGCCATCTGGGTCAGGAGGTCGGTTGTTCGCTGGCGGGTATAGAAGAGAGCCGTTTCGCGAATTGCCTTTGCTTTGGCTGGATCGGTTGCATCCAACTCATTGGCCTTGTCCTCGAGCTTCTCGTCGAGGCTCTTGGAAATATGGATCATCTGTTCGAGCTTGTGCATCGTCTTCCACAAGTTCGCGCGTTCGGTGTCGATCGCCGCATTGTCCATAAGCAGCTCGTCCTTGCCCGACGCGAGACGCGCCAGGATCGCCGAAATGTGGGTCTGCGAGCTCTGATACTGCCGAAAATAGTTCTGTATCTTGCCACGGAAGGGGATCAGTCCGAACAACCGGCGGCCAGGAGACAAGTTGCCCTGTCGCTTGGGGTCAAGGGACTCCACGGTCTTGCGGAGTTCCGTGAGATCGGCACCAATGCCGGTGTCGCTGTCGATCGCCTTCACCGGCCGGTCGAGGAAACGGTTCGAAGCGCCAGCGGCCTCGGTGATTTCTTTGCGCCCCATGGCGGTCAGCTGGTCGACCTTCTTTCCGAACTCGGGACTGTTCGCATCAAGACCTGCAAGTTCGTCAACGAAGCGCTGGACGCGATTGTCGAGTTCGCTCGTTTCCTCGCTTCTGAGCGGCACAAGACCTGCCGCATCGGCGGGTGCGACGGGCTGCAGGACTTCCGGCGGATCAAGCTTCAGCTTTGTTGTGCTGCTTGCCGGCGCTACCGTTTGAGTCACAGGTTCGCTCGCCATCTCAAACATCCTTTCCAAACTCTTGTGCGGCTGCTGACGTAGCCGGTCAACGCTGGCAATCTTGCTGTATTATAAATGTAAGACACATCAGATCAAGGACAAGCGCGACGCGAGGGAACTCAGCTCGCTGCGGATCCGCGCTTTTGGAAGAAGGCGCTGATCGCTTGTTGCACCTCTACCGAGGCCAGTCGCTCGGAGAATCTTGTTCCTTCTAGCTCCATGCGCTCGAGAACCTCGTCTCGTGCGCCATGCCGGAGCAGCTTTTGCGTTTGGCGCAACGCTTCGGCGGGCTTTGACAGGAGGTTCGCGACCAGGCGCTTCAGTTCCGCCTCGAGCTCTCCGGGCTGCGCGCGATGGCTGATGAGGCCGATTGTTAGCGCTTCATCCGGTCCGAATGATTCGCACAGCAATAGATAGCGCGCTGCACGCCGGCGGCCCGCGAGGCGCGGGACAAGCAGCGAACTCGCCGCTTCGGGAACAAGACCAAGATCGACAAAGGGCATTGAAAATCGGGCCGTGTCGTCGGCTAGGACGAGGTCACAGTGAAGCAGCAATGTCGTTCCTATGCCAACGCAATTGCCGTGGACCGCCGCAATGATTGGTGTCTCGCACCGTGCTAGCGCACGAAGAAAACGCCAGACCGGAATTTCCGGTGAAGAGCGGGGCGCCGCCTCGAGGAAATCGGCGAGATCATTGCCGGCTGTAAAATCCTGTCCATCGCCGCTGATCGTAATGACCCGGACCCGGTGATTGCCCGTCGCCTCTTCGATTGCATCGGCAAGCGCCGCGTACATTTCGCTGGTGATCGCATTCCGCCGCTCCGGCCGCGCCAAGCTGATCGCGAGACAACCATCGTTATCCGCCACACGCACATGCTCGCTCATCGAGGTCCCTTTCGAATCGGATGACGTGCCCAGCCGCACCGGCTATTGGCTGCCCATCCGATAAAGCTGGAGCGCATGCAATTCCCATGAAGTTCTTTGCCGACACTGCCGAGATCAACGAAATTCGAGAGCTTGCCGAAACCGGGCTGCTCGACGGGGTCACGACTAACCCATCCCTCATCCATAAGTCGGGTCGCAACTTTCTTGAAGTCGCCAAGGAAATTGCAGCGCTCGTGAATGGGCCGGTTTCGGCCGAGGTCGTCGCGCTCGACTACGAGGGGATGATGCGCGAAGCAGAAGTCCTCAGAAAGCTTGCCGACAATATCGCCATCAAGGTGCCCCTGACGCCAGCAGGGCTCAAGGCCTGCAAAGCGCTGTCGTCAGACGGAACAATGGTCAATGTGACGCTCTGTTTTTCCGCGGCGCAGGCGCTCCTCGCGGCAAAGGCGGGGGCAACCTTCATCTCTCCATTTGTCGGGCGCCATGACGACGTTGGCTTCGACGGCATGGCCCTTATTGCCGACATCCGACTCATCTATGACAATTACGATTTCGCGACCGAAATCCTCGTCGCAAGCGTTCGCCATCCAATGCACGTGGTCGAAGCTGCAAAGATCGGTGCCGACGTGATGACCGCGCCACCAAAGATCATTTGGCAGCTTTTCAAGCATCCGCTAACGGACGCAGGAATTACATCATTCCTCAAGGACTGGCAGTCTACAGGGCAAAAAATCGCCTGAGGTCAGCCGGTTCGCTGATTGACGTTAACTCCTCGGCAACCCTCCGGTGTAACTTTTTCTCAAGAGGTCAGGGGGTAGGTTCCAGACATCCTGCGACAGGACAAAGCAGGGGGCAGAGCAGGAATGCGCTGCACTTGGAACCAAGGAGCAAAGACCATGAGCAAGTTTCTGAAGCTGATTAAGAACGAGAAGGGCGCCACCGCCATCGAGTATGGCCTGATTGCCGCTCTTATCGCTGTCGCAGCCATTGGCGCGATGCAGGGTATCGGCAACAAGTTGAACACGACGTTCAACAACGTTTCGAACCACCTCGGCTAAGACGCGAGTCAGTTCGAAGAAAAAGAAGCGGCGGTGCCCAAAGGCACCGCCGCTTTTCTTTGTGCTTCAGGCGGCGACGGGGCCGAGACCAATCTGGGCACGTCCTCATGTGCAGCCCAAGGCCGGCGAAGAAGAGCTGAGATCGAGAACTCGGCGTGCTGGGGCAGGAAGGAAGTCCGCGGCTGTTGAACTCCGTTAAGAGCGTCTGGTGTAGGAAATTAACCGGTCCAGGCGTATTCTCTTCAGCAATGGCGACGGTAATTCCCTTCGAAGAACGTGCAGTCGCGCGCTTGCGTGAGCGGCTCGGTGCCGCCGAGGAGGCGAACCAGGACCTCATCGCGTTCGCACGCGGGCATGCGGGCGCGGTCTCCTCGATTCATGACGCTGTCCTTGCCGCG
>DASRBJ010000189.1:0-7397 GCA_035653695.1 Sphingomicrobium sp. | reverse complement strand
GTGCAATTGCCGCTTTTTCTCTATTTCTCGCGAGTGCGCCGGCAGCTGCAGCCACGGCCGTGAACCCGCAGGGTTCCGGGCCAATCGTAAGTGCGCTCATGTGGCTCCAAGGCACGCTCCTCGGCAATGTCGCGACCGCCGTCGCGGTCATCGCGGTCGCGATGGTCGGTTTCATGATGTTGACCGGACGGATGAACTGGCGGTTCGGAGCAACGGTGATTATCGGTTGCTTTATCCTGTTCGGGTCGGCCGCGATCGTCAGCGGCATCCAGGCAAGCGCGGCAGCGGCAGGCTAGGCTGATGCCGCTCTCGAGGTCACCCGTGTTTCGCGCTCTTACCCGCCCGCAGATGTTTGCGGGCGTCACGTACAGTTATTTCATCATCAATGCCGCGGTGACGACCGAAGCCTTCTTGATCACGCACAGCTTTCTTGCACTTCCCGTTGCCCTTGCCGTGCACGTGATCGGCTATTTTGCCTGCCTTCGCGAACCGCGGATTTTCGACCTGTGGCTGACGAAGGTCAGCCGCTGCCCCCGGGTGCGCAACTGGAAGCACTGGGGCTGCAACAGCTACGCGCCTTGAGCATGAAAGCATCGACTATGACTAAGTGGTTCGGACCGGCAGCGTGGGGCAAGAAAGAAGTGAAGGCTGGCGATCGCCTTCCTTATGCCTGCCACCTCGACAGCACGACCCTTCGGATGCGCGATGGCTCGCTCATGCGTTCAATGCGTCTTGCCGGTTTTCCCTTTGAGACCGAGGACGACGATGTTCTGAACCACATGCTCGCGGTTCGCGACGTGGTGCTTCGAAGTGCGCTTAACTCGAAGGTCGTTCTCTACCACCACCTCATCCGCCGACGCGTGCAGGTGGATCTTGCTGCCCAGACACCAGACGCTTTTTCCGCGGACATCGATCGCCGCTGGTCAGCGCAGCTCAACCAGGGACGACTGTTCCTCAACGAACAGTTCCTGACGATCGTCGTCCGTCCGCCACGCGGGAAGGCTGGAATCCCGGAGCGCCTCAGCAAGATCGGGTCGAAGCCGGCTCGATCGCTGAGCGGTGCCGAGGCGCTCGAACTTGATGCAGCGACCGCTGCGCTTACTGCGGCACTCCAGGCTTATGGCGTGCGCGTCCTTGGCACCTACGAGAACGAGACCGGCATCTATTCGGAACCGCTCGAGCTTCTCTCCGCAATTTACAATGGTGAGATGCGTCCGGTTCTTCTTCCGCGAGCCGAACAGGATCTTGGTCAGCATATCCCTTATTCGCGCGTCAGTTTCGGACTTGATGCGATCGAGGTGAGGGGCCCCGCAAGCCGCAGTTTCGCGAGCATTCTTGGCATCAAGGAATATCCCGATGCGAGCCGCGCCGGTTTGCTCGACTCCCTCCTGCGCGTTCCGCACGAAATCGTCATTACGGAAAGCTTTGCTCCGATCGAGCGTCAAACGGCGCGGGAAAGGATCGACCTTTCTCTACGGCGCCTCAAGAGTGCCGACGAAGGTGCGGCAACCGAACGCGCTGAAATGCTTGCGGCACGCGATGCCGTGGGTGCCGGCCAGTTGAGCTTTGGCGATCATCACCTCAGCCTGCTGGTTCGGAGCGGTTCACTGGAAACACTCGAAAGCGCAACCGCCGACGCGGCGGCAGCGCTTGCGGACATAGGCGCGGTTGCCGTTCGCGAGGACATCAACCTTGAGCCAGCCTTCTGGGGCCAGTTCCCCGGCAACGAACAATATGTCGTTCGACGGGCGCTTGTATCGAGCGCGAATGCCGCGGGATTCATCTCGCTTCACGGTTTTCCAATGGGCCGTGCGCGCGGCAATTACTGGGGCGAGGCAGTGAGCGTGTTCGAGACGACGAGCTCAACACCTTATTTCTTCAATTTTCACGAGGGCGATCTCGGCAATTTCACGATCATCGGCCCGTCGGGGTCGGGTAAGACGGTCGTCCTCAACTTCCTCACCGCGCAGGCCCAGAAATTCTCACCCCGAACAATCCTCTTCGACAAGGATCGTGGTTCTGAGATTTTCCTTCGAGCACTCGGCGGTCGCTACGAACGAGTAGCGCGTGGTGCTGCGACCGGGTTCAATCCGCTCCGACTTCCGGATAATGCCGTTAACCGCGCCTTCCTGCGCGATTGGCTCTCGAACATTCTCGAAGCGAATGGCGCCGACGAGGAAGCCGTAATCGCCAAGGCAGTCGATGAGATCTTCGAGCACGGACCGGAACTTCGGCGGCTTCGCTTTCTTAGAGATCTCCTTGCCGGCGGGCGGCGGCCGCAAGCGGGCGATCTTCCCTCGCGCCTCGACCCTTGGATTCTAGAAGGGGAACATGCTTGGCTCTTCGACAATCGCGACGACCAGCTTGATTTCTCCAATCGTATTCTCGGCTTCGACATGACCGAGCTGCTGGAAGACCGCAAACTCCGCACGCCCGTCCTGCTCTACCTGTTTCACCGGATTGAGCAGCGGCTCGACGGCTCGCCGACGATGATCCTGATCGACGAGGCCTGGAAGGCGCTCGACGACCCGATGTTCGCGGCACGCATCCGCAACTGGATGAAAACCCTTCGGAAGCGCAATGCGATGATCGGTTTTGCCACCCAGTCGGCAGCCGATGCGCTCGACAGCTCGATCTCGTCGGCCATTGTCGAGCAGACCGCAACGGCGATCTTCATGCCGAACAACAAGGCGCGGGAAGAGCATTATTGCAAAGGCTTTGGCCTCAGCGCGCAGGAATTCGAGTTCATCCGCAGCCTTCCCGCGCACAGCCGCTGCTTCCTCGTTCGGCAATCGAACCGGTCAGTTGTGGTGCGGCTGGACCTTGGTGGGATGCCGGACGTGCTGACGGTTCTCTCTGGACGCGAGTCCAACGTGCGCCGTCTCGACGAGATCCGCGCGTCCGTCGGCGACGATCCAGCCCATTGGTACCCGATGCTTACCCGTTCACCCTGGCCGGGCGGCACGGGCGATGATTATTGGCTGGAAGCTGCCGAATGAGCCAGTGCACGCCCTTCGGTTCTGAGGGCCCGCAGGGCGTCGCCGACGCCTTGGGGAAGATCGACTGTCTCGCAACGGACGCGACGAGCGTCTCTTTCGGGCGTCTGTTCGGCGCCCACGGTAGTTTCCAGACCGCGCTGTCGATCATCCTGACTCTCTACATCGCGCTGCTGGCGTTCAATCTTCTGACGGGCCGGTCCGCGCTTCGTATATCGGTGCTTACGCCGAGGATGATGACCTTGGGGCTCGTTCTTACCTTCGCTACGTCCTGGGTCGCGTACCAGTCGGTCGTCTGGAACCTTGCAACCGGCGCTCCCGACGAGATCGCAAGCGTGCTGGTCGGAACCAAAGGCTCGGCGACGGTCGCTTTTGCTCAACATCTCGATGGGTTCTTCAACGCGGTGACCGATGCCGCTGCCGCTTCTCAGCCCAATCCTTCGACCGTTGCTGCAAACCCGGCGGCCATTGCCGCCGCAACGGGCGTCACATCAGCAGCGAACATTCTCTCGATCGGCGCTCTCATCATGCTCTTGGGAACAGTCGGCGTTCTCGTCGTCTGCCGTCTCGCACTTGCTGCGCTTCTCATTATCGGCCCGGTCTTCATCGTGCTCGCACTGTTCGAAGGTACGCGCGGCCTTTTCGAAGGCTGGCTTAAGAGCGTGGTTATGTTCGCCCTTATCCCGTTGCTGACCGTCGTCATGGGTAGCGGAGCACTTGTTGCAATCGGCCCCATGGTCGCAGGCCTCGATCAGGGTGGTGCCGCCGTGCCCTTGCGCACCGCTGTGTCAATTCTCGTCGCGTCGATCATCTACGCGTCGCTGATGCTTCTGGTGATCAAGGTCGCCGCGAATCTGACGCGCGGTTGGCGCTTCGGTAGGTCTCCCTCTTTCGTGCCCGCGACCGCCGCTACCGGCTTCTCGCCAGCGCTCCAGGAGCGATCCACGATCGTCAACGGCGCGCACGGGGCGCAAGTCTCGAGCGCTGTTTCTTCCGATCGGGTGAGGAGTACGGTTGCAAGCCTTGAGACGGTTTCCGCAACCCAGCGAATAGCGGCTCCTGTCGTGCCGCGGCTTGCAATGCCCGCGACGGTACCCCAGCTCAACACAGCGGGTCCGAGCGATGCGCGCGGGCAACTCCGTTATCTTCATCACCGGGTGTCCGGTGCTCCAACCAATGTTTCGCGAGAGATGCTGCGATGATTCGCAAGTTTAGTTTTGTTGCGCTGGCGCTTTTTAGCGGCACGAGTGCGATTGCGGCGACGGACGGACGGATCCGGACGCTTGCCTATAGTCCAGACCAGATCGTCCGAATTGTCGGAAAGCCGGGTATCCAGTCGACGATCGAATTCGCTCCCGATGAGCGCATCGAGAATGTCGCCGTCGGCGATTCTTCCGCCTGGCAGATCACGCCGAACCATCGCGCAAGCCTGCTCTTTGTAAAGCCGCTCGTTGCCCGAAGTCGCACGAACATGACCGTCGTGACTGACCGTCGGACGTACATGTTCGACTTGGTCGCGGAGGGGAAATCGGTCGCGGCCGTCTATGCGCTCAAGTTCAGCTATCCGCACGACAAGATTGTCGAGGAACCAGCTCCGGTCACCAAGCAGGTTGTTGCCGCGGCGGCTCCGGTAGAGCAGCAGCCGGCGCCGGCGACGCTCACTGCCGACAAGCTTCACTTTGATTGGAAATCAAAAGGCACCGGAAAGCTCGTGCCGACGAAGGTCTTCGACGACGGTACGTCGCTCTATCTTATGTGGGGCAAGGACAGCCCGCTTCCGGCGATCCTCACGGAATCCGAGGACCGCAAGGAAGGTCCTGTCAATTACCGCATGAGCGGGGAGTATATCGTTATCAATCCGATCCCGTCGAATCTCGTCCTTCGCTACGGGAGCAAATTTGCCATGCTTTGGCCAACGCACCCGATCGAAGCACCGGCGCGCGCGACGTCCAATGCCTTCGAAGGAAGGATCGCCGCTGCTCCGAGGCAGGTGCCGGTCCCAACGGAGCAACCGACAGCAAAGCCTGCACCCGAAGCGGCGGCGCAAGGCAGCACCGTAGGTTCGAGCCGCTCTGACGCGGTCAGACTCGCGAACATGACTTCGCTTTACAACGACAAGCTCACGGACAACCAAAATGGCCGATAAAACAGTCGTCATCGACGCGCCGTCGAACACGATCCGTGGTCCCTGGGAGGATCACGGCCGCTCGACACTTCCCGCACCAGTTCCGCAGACTGACCCGCGTCTCGAACTTAGTGAGCAGGCGCTTGTTGTTGCGAACACCAATGCCTTTCCAATCGTAGCCCGACAGAAAAGCCGGCGCGACAATCTTGGTCTGGCGGCTGGCGGAGCGATTGCACTGATGCTTGGCTGCGCGACGTTCCTGTCGTTAAGCTCGGGTAGACACGCGCCTGCAGCGGTCGGCAGCGGAACGGGCACTACGCTTGCTCCCCAAGCTCGACCGGGGATGCCAATGGCTGCACCAGTTCCTGGAAGACCCTTGGCAGTACCCCCCGCGGCTGTTCCTGGTCAGCCGCAACCGACGCCGATGGCCGGCCTTGCGCATGCGCCCGCCATGACGACGATGCCGGTGAGCCCCCCGGGCGGTGCCCCGGTCTTGGTCTATGATGGCAGCTCAGCGCCGATGACGACCGTCACCGCGGGTCCCAACAGCCCCCGTACCGCAGAGGGCGCGCCCGCGATGCTCGCTGGCGCAATGCCGGGGGGAAGCGCGATTGGCGATAACAATGCGGTCCATGCAACAAAGCTCGCGGAGCCGGCGAATACCGTCGTACAAGGGACGCTTATTCCGGCGGTGCTTGAGACGGCAATCGACACCGATATTCCGGGCTATGCCCGCGCCGTCGTCAGCCAGGACGTTCGCTCATTTGATGGAAGCCGTGTGCTGATCCCTCGTTCTTCTCGCCTGATCGGCGAGTATAAGGGCGTCACTCAAGCGGGACAGCGTCGCGCTTTCCTCATGTGGACGAGGCTCGTTCTGCCCGATGGCGTGTCCATCGCACTCGCATCGCCTTCGGCTGATTTTTCGGGTCAAGCCGGCATCGGCGGTCAGGTCAACAGCCATTTCCTTTCGCGGTTTGGATCGTCGATCTTGCTGTCGATCCTTGGTGGAGCAGGCTCGCTGTTCACTGGCGGCACCTCCACGGTTGTCGTGTCCGGCGGTCAAAGCGCAGCATCCGTTGCTGCACAGCATGACGGCAACCGCGCACCGACGATCAAGGTCCAGCAGGGCCAGCCGATCCGCGTTTTCACGGCACGGGATCTCATCTTCTCGGATGAAGGCGCGAACGGGTGAATGAACCGGAACAGCTCGCGGTTGCGGACGCCGTAGACCCATTTCTCGACGCCTATCTCGAACCGTTCCGCGCGTGGTTGTCACAGCCGGACGTGACCGAGATCCTCGTGAATACTCCTGGTGAAGCGTGGGTCGAACAGCGCGGACATATGACCTGCCACAAGGCAGACAAGATCGATAATGCCCTGTTGCAGCGGCTTGCCGAGCAGGTAGCGCGTGTCAGCAACCAGGGCATCAACCGCGAGCGGCCACTTCTCGCAGCGATGCTGCCAAATGGAGCGCGCGTCCAATTCGTGGCTCCAACCGCAACGCGCGGCGATTGGGCATTAGCCATTCGGCGTCATTGTCTGCTTGATATGCCGCTCGATGCTTATGCGAGCGGACCGCTGCAACCGCAGCGCAAGACAGCTCCGATCTCGCCCAACGATGACCCAATTGCATTCCTTCGCCAGGCCGTGAACGACCGAAAGACGATCCTGATCAGTGGCGGTACGTCGAGCGGCAAGACCACTTTCCTCAACGCTTTGTTGCGCGAAGTGCCAATCGAGGAGCGAGTAATCGTCGTTGAGGATACGGCTGAAGTCCAGTTGCACGGGCCGAATGACCTTGGCCTCATCGCCGTTAAAGGCGAACTAGGGGAGGCTCTGATCAACACCGACGACCTCCTTCAGGCGGCGCTTCGGCTAAGGCCCGATCGCATCCTTTTGGGTGAGCTTCGTGGCAAAGAGGCCGTCAGCTTTCTGCGCGCTGTGAATACCGGCCATCCCGGGTCATTCAGCACGATCCACGCGAACTCGACGAGCGGGGCGCTCGAGCAGCTCGCGCTGATGGTCATGCAATCGGGCCTGGGACTCTCGCGCAGCGAGACGATCGATTACGCTCGTTCGGTCATCGATGTCGTTGTGCAGCTTGGCAGGGAAGGCGCTCAGCGCAAGATTACCGCGATTGAGCAACTTTCACCTGAGTCAACGGCAGCCGAGTTGACGATCCGGCAAATCCTGAATCGCGTTGCGGCATAACGCGAAGCTGGCGTTCGCTTCGCGCAGGTTCGAATTCCGGATGCCAGGATAAATCGGTCTAGCAG
>DASRBJ010000188.1:0-2748 GCA_035653695.1 Sphingomicrobium sp. | reverse complement strand
GACATCCTCGGCCACGAGTTCATGGGTGAAGTCGTGGAAGCCGGTCCCGAAAGCTCGCTCGACAAGGGCCAGCGCGTGGTCGTCCCGTTTCCAATTGCCTGCGGGCAATGCTTTTTCTGCAAGAAGCAGCAGTACAGCTGCTGCGACAATACCAACCCGCCCGAGACCTCGGACGCAACCGAGACCATGTACGGCTACCCGATGGCCGGCGTGTTCGGCTATTCGCACCTGACTGGTGGCTACGCCGGCGGCCAGGCGGAATATGTCCGCGTTCCCTTCTCGAACGTCGGCCCGATCGTTGTTCCCGATCATCTCAGCGACGACCAAGTCCTCTTTCTCAGCGACATTCTGCCAACCGGCTGGATGGCAGCGGAAAATTGCGAGATCGAACCTGGTGACACGGTCGCTGTCTGGGGTTGTGGTCCAGTCGGGTTGTTTGCAATCCAGTCCGCGCTTGTGATGGGCGCGCATCGGGTGATTGCGATCGATCACTACAAGACACGGCTTGATCTTGCGAAGAAGCTTGGCGCCGAGATCCTCGATTATCGCGAAGTCGACGTGCGCGAGGCACTGGCCGAGATGACCGGTGGCATCGGTCCCGACGCCGTGATCGATGCCGTCGGTCTCGAGGCGCATGGCATCTCGATCGACAATATTGCCGACCAGGTGAAAAGCATGGCGTTCCTCGTGACCGATCGTGCGCACGCCTTCCGTGAAGCGGTGCTCTCCGTGCGCAAGGGAGGCCGGGTGTCGGTACCGGGCGTCTATGGTGGCTTTGCCGACAAGTTCCCGGTCGGCGCCTTCATGGAAAAGGGTTTGACCATGAAGACGGGCCAAACCCACGTTCAGCGCTATCTGAAGCCGCTCCTCGGCCTCATCGAGGAAGGGAAGATCGACACCACCTTCCTCATCTCGCATCATGCGCCGCTCGAACAGGCGCCCGAGATGTACAAGCACTGGCACGACGACCAGGACCAGTACACCAAGATTGTTTTGAAACCCGAAATGGCGACCCCCAGGCAGGAACAGAAGGAGCAGCAGCATGAGCTCGCGTAAACTTGCGATTGTCACCGGTGCATCGAGCGGGATCGGCCTCGAGATCGCCAAACTCGCCGCAAAGGACGGCTACGACCTCATCGTTGCGGCGGATACACCGTTCGTCGAGGCAGCACCGGCGCTCAAGGATCTTGGTGCCGAGGTTCGCGAGATAGAGGCAGATCTTTCAACAAAGCAGGGCGTCGACCAACTGCTCTCAGCCGTCGGCGATCGACCAGTCGACGTACTTGTTGCCAATGCGGGCCATGGCCTCGGCCATGGCTTTCTTGATCAGGCGCCGGATGAATGGCTGCACGTCATCAATACCGACATTACCGGCACGTTGATGCTGATCCAGCCGATCGTGCAGCGCATGGTCGAACGCGGCGAGGGCAAGGTGCTGATAACCGGTTCGATCGCCGGTCACATGGCCGGCGCGTTCCA
Source organism: Sphingomicrobium sp. (assembly GCA_035653695.1). GTDB lineage: Bacteria > Pseudomonadota > Alphaproteobacteria > Sphingomonadales > Sphingomonadaceae > Sphingomicrobium. The sequence goes on along the minus strand of DASRBJ010000188.1, from coordinate 1,269 downwards.
GGCCGTGTACAATGGCTCGAAAGCGTTCATTGACAGCTTCGCGGCGGCGCTGAACGAAGAAATCAAGGACAGCGGCGTTACGGTAACCTGTCTCAAGCCAGGCGCGACCGAGACCAACTTCTTCCACCGGGCGGAGCTCGACGACACGAAGATCGGACAAGCGAAGAAGGACGATCCGAGCGATGTCGCCAAGGCCGGTTGGGACGCCATGCTGAAGGGCGAACCGTCGGTGATCTACGGCCTTAAGAACAAAATGCAGGTCGCCGGCGCCGCGATGATGACGGACGCGACCACGGCGAAGCTTCACCGGGCCCAGGCGGAGCCGGGAAGCGGCAACAGCTGAGCAGAATGGAACGGTCACGGCCGCGGTGCGCTTCGCGTCCGTGACTGGATCATCGAAAGACAGGAGGGATGATGAGGAAGCGCGGTTCGTCCGCCGCGTTCTCGTCACGCTAGCAATCGGCGGCGGCGCATTGCTCCTGTGGCAATTGCGCCCCGTCCTCGTGCTGCTGTTTGGCGCAATCCTCATTGCCACGATTTTCCGCGCAATTGCGGCGCCGCTTCAAAGCCATCTGCGCTTACCCGAAAGGCTCGCTGTCGCTTTATCGGTGATTCTCATCGTCCTGCTCGTCGGTGGCACCATAGCGCTGATCGGCACGCAGGTTTCAAAACAGAGCCAGGTGCTTGCCACTATTCTTCCGCACGCGGCGCAGATCGTCGATCAACGGCTTTCGTCCATGGGTCTTGGCAACCCTGTCGAACAATGGATTGGCAAACTCCATTCGGGCAGCATTGCCGGGCCCAACATCTCGAGCTTCGTTTCGACCGCGACGATGAGTGTCGCAAGCTTCCTCATTGTCTTTTTCGGCGGGATCTTCATCGCGACCCAGCCTCGCCTTTACGGCATCGGCTTCATCAAGCTCATACCGTCAGCCAAGCGCTCGGTTGTCGCGGATGCGATGGATGACAGCGGACGGGCACTGAGGCTGTGGCTCAAGGGACAGCTCTGGGCGATGATCATCATCTTTGCGCTGACCTGGCTCGGGCTTTTCCTGATCGGCGTTCCTTCAGCGCTGGTCCTCGCGCTCATTTCCGGGGTCCTTGAGTTCATTCCCTATGCCGGTGCAATCACGTCATCGCTGCCCGCGATCCTCGTTGGTCTTGCGCAAAGCCCGCACACGGCGCTTTGGGTGGTTGGACTCTATGTCGTCGTCCACCACGTCGAAGCCTATGTAATACAGCCGGTGATCCAGCAGTTTGCAGTCGAGA
>DASRBJ010000187.1:0-3636 GCA_035653695.1 Sphingomicrobium sp. | reverse complement strand
CTTCGCATCCGAACGTCTCGAGGACATACTGGCCGCGCTCGAAGCGGATGGAAGCGACTGGGCGCAGACCGAACTCGCAACCCTCCGGTCAAAGAGTCCCTTGTCGTGCAAGGTATCGCTTCGGCTAATGGCACAGGGAGCGAAGCGCGCCAGCTTCGCCGACGAGATGCGCGCCGAGTATGCGCTGGCCGGACGTGTCGTCCGAACCCATGATTTTCGCGAGGGCGTGCGCGCGGTGCTGATCGACAAAACCGGCGATCCTCAGTGGGACCCAAGGACGCCGGAGGAAGTCACGGACGAAATGCTCGACGTGCTCTTTGCCCCCCTGCCGGAAACCGAGGCCTGGACACCCTTCCCGGAGACTCAAGGATGAGCGGATACAAGACATTGCTGGTCGACCGGCACGGCGCCGCAACACTAGTCAAATTGAACCGACCGGAAGCACTGAACGCCCTCAACAGCGAGGTGCTTAGCGAACTCATCCAGCTGTTTTCAGCCTATGACCGCGACGATAGCCAGCGCTGCCTTGTCCTTACTGGATCCGAGAAGGCATTTGCGGCAGGCGCGGACATCAAGGAAATGTCGAACCAAGGATTTGCCGAAATGTATTCGGCGGATTTCTTCGGAGGCTGGGAACGAGTCACCGCGACACGCAAGCCCTGGCTCTCCGCAGTCGCCGGTTATGCCCTCGGCGGCGGATGCGAACTCGCAATGATGGCCGATTTCATCATTGCAGCCGACAACGCAAAATTTGGCCAACCCGAGATCAAGCTTGGGGTGACGCCGGGCATGGGCGGCTCGCAACGACTGACCTTGGCCGTGGGCAAGGCAAAGGCGATGGAAATGTGTCTTACGGGGCGCATGATGAGTGCTGATGAAGCCGAGCGATCAGGGCTCGTCGCCAAAGTTGTCCCGGCCGGGCAACTTCTCGATGAAGCAATGAAGACGGCCGAGATGATCGCGGGCATGCCACCCCTCGCTGCAGTTGCGGTCAAGGAAATGGTCAATGCGGCATTCGAAATGAACCTTACCCAGGGCATTCGTTTCGAGCGGCGGCTGTTCCACGGGCTGTTTGGCACCGAAGATCAAAAGGAGGGCATGGCCGCGTTCGTCGACAAGCGCGCCGGCCAATGGAAGGGACGCTGAGCATGGCGCGAATCGGTTTTATCGGCCTCGGACACATGGGTGGTGGAATGGCGCCCAACCTCGTCAAGGCCGGCCACGAGGTCGTTGCCTTTGACCTCGTTACCGAAGCCATTGAGCGCGCCGCCGAGGCGGGCTGCAAGCCCGCTCAATCGGCGGCTCAGGCGGTGCGAGACGCCGACGTCGTGATCACGATGTTGCCTGCCGCAAAGCACGTGCGCAGCGTGTACCACGACGACATCGCGCCCAATGCTAAGGAAGGTACGCTGCTCCTCGACTGTTCAACGATTGACGTACAGAGCACCCTCGAAGTCGGTGAGGGCCTTGACGAGCTTGGATTTGAATTCCTGGACGCTCCGGTCTCGGGTGGTATTGCAGCGGCCGCAGGTGGCTCGTTGACGTTCATGGTCGGTGGCAGCAACGCAGGCTTCGAACGCGCGCGGCCAATTTTAGAGCCCATGGGCAAAGCCGTCATACACGCGGGGCGCCTGGGCTCCGGCCAAGCAGCGAAGATCTGTAACAATATGATCCTCGGTGCGACCATGGCGTCAACCTGCGAGGCGTTTGTCTTGGCGCAGAAGCTCGGGCTCGACCCCAAGGTCTTCTTTGAGATCTCATCCAAGGCCTCGGGCCAAAGCTGGTCAATGACGAGCTACTGCCCGGTGCCGGGCGTCGGGCCCGAAACCCCGGCAGACCGGGACTATGAAGGCGGCTTCGCTGCCGCGCTGATGCTTAAGGACCTGAAACTCGCTACCGAGGCCGCACAGCAAGTCGGCGCCTATACCCCGATGGGCGCAGAAGCCGAGGAACTTTACCAACGGTTTGTTGACGAGGGTGGTGGAAACAAGGATTTCTCGGCAATCATCAAGATGATCGACGACAGCTGGAAACCGGCCAACCAACAATAGGAGAGCTTATGCGTGCCGTTCTGTTCGCCCTTGCCCTTCCCCTCGTTTCAATCGCTGCGTGCAGTGGTTCCCAGACAAGCCAGATCCACAACGGCCAAGCGAATGTCAGCACCGACTCGCGGAGCGCAGAAAATGCGACGGGATCCAATCTCGAGCTGCGGCTGTCGCTCGGCGACGCGACGCGGATCATGCATGAGCGTCACGAGGGGATGGAAACAATCGGGAAGAACGCGAAGGCGATCAATCGCGAGCTCGCAGGTCCGTCTCCCGACCTTGCGGTCGTTCGCGGCGGAGCAGCGCAGATTGCCGAATTGTCGACGAAGGCGTCTGGATGGTTCCCCGAAGGAACCGGTCCGGAAGCGGGTAAGACCGGTGCCAAGCCGGACATCTGGCAGAATCGCGCTGACTTCGAGACGAAGTTGCACAACTTCCAGGGAGCCGCAGCCGCGTTCGATGCCGCGGCGAAGAGCGGCGATGTGCCCCGGATCAAGGCGCGGTTTGCCGAGCTTGGCGGGGCATGCAAGGCGTGCCACGACAAATATCGTGCGGAGATGCACCACTGAGCGTCGAGGGTGGGCGATCCCAGCTCGTCTGGGACCTCCCGGTTCGCCTGTTTCATTGGCTACTTGCCGCGCTGATCGTGTTCAGCTGGTGGAGTGTCCATCACCATCATACCGACTGGCATATTTGGTCAGGCTGCGCGATTCTTACTCTCCTCATCTTCCGGATCCTCTGGGGATTTTTCGGAAGCTCGACGTCTAGGTTCACAGGCTTCGTCCGAGGACCCCGCGCGGTAGGTGCCTATTTGCGCGGCGAATGGTTCGGGATCGGCCACAATCCACTGGGTGCTCTTAGTGTCCTCGCGCTCCTGGCCGCAGTCGCGGTTCAGGTCGCACTGGGGCTCGTCGCGCAGGACGAGGACGGGATTTACATGGGGCCACTCGCAAGGCTTGTAACGTCGGACCAATCCGACAAGGCTCGGGCGCTCCATTCGGCGTGGTTCAACGTCCTCTTGGGTTTGATCGTGCTCCACCTCGCAGCGATCGCTTTCTACAAGGTGCGCGGGATCGGTCTTACACGAGCGATGATTAGCGGGAAAACGGACCTTGGCGCCAACTTACCACCGATGCGCGCCGGCAAATGGTGGGCGGCGCTGATTTGTCTCGCGATCGCAATCGCAATTACTCGCTGGGTCATTGCGGGCGCGCCGCACGTTGCTTCTTGATTGCGACCGCTCGCAGCGCCACATCCCGCTGATGCTGATCCGTACCGAGCAAACGCCCAATCCTGCAACGCGCAAGTTCCTCCCGGGGCAGACCGTTCTTGAAACCGGCACGAGGGATTTCGCGGACAGCGAGACAGCCGAGGCGTCTCCTCTTGCAAAGGCGCTCTTCGACTGCGGCTTGGTCGAGGGTGTATTTTACGGCCGCGACTTCATCTCGGTTACGGCCTTGCCAGGTGTTTCATGGACGGATCTCGAGCCGCTTGTCCTGGAGATCTTGCTCGACCATTTCGTCAGCGGCGCCCCGCTGTTCAAAGCGGGTTCCGCGGCCGAGATCCATGTCACGGCTGACACTGACTTCGA
>DASRBJ010000186.1:0-3089 GCA_035653695.1 Sphingomicrobium sp. | reverse complement strand
ATTGCTCAAACCTGGGGTGAGATTCGTCGCTTCATGTGGAACTATGTCGGGATAGTCCGAACAACGAAGCGACTGGAACGCGCCAAGCACCGAATCGACATGCTTCGGCAGGAAGTCACTGATTACTACGGACACTTCCGGGTGACCCCCGACTTGATCGAGCTCCGAAATCTCGTTGAGGTCGCAGACCTCGTAATTCGAAGCGCGCTTAGCCGTCACGAAAGTCGTGGCCTTCACTTCACACTCGATTATCCGGGGATGCTCAGTGAACCAAAGGATACGATCCTAATCCCGTAGAATTCCTCGATCCTGACGAGAAGCATTTTAGAACAGCATCACAGCAGCACTGCGACTGCTTGAATTCCGTTGGGATAGATGACTTCGAGGCGCGACCCACTGCCGAGCTCGCGCTGTTCGAACTTTTAGGTGGCGAGCGGGACAGGAACAGAGAGACTTGGCTGGCGCGCGATCACAACCCATATGGGTTGCTGCCTTGCAAGAGCTTCCATAGCTCCGTCACCCTGCTAAACCGTCCCCATTCATGTCCGAAGCCGACCCATCTGCTCGTCCCCACCTCTACCTAGTCGACGGATCGAGCTACATCTTTCGCGCGTACCACCGGCTTCCGCCCTTGACCAATCGACACGGCGCGCCTGCTGGCGCGGTTTATGGCTACACGACCATGCTCTGGAAGCTCGCCGACGGACTGACGCGAGCAGATGGCCCGACTCACATGGCAGTCGTCCTCGATGCGTCGGAGCACACGCATCGGAACGAAATGTACGATCAATACAAGGCGCATCGGCCACCGCCGCCTGAAGACCTCGTTCCTCAGTTTCCGCTAATCCGCGTCGCAACACGCGCCTTCTCGATACCATGCATCGAGGAGGCGGGCCTTGAGGCAGACGACATCATCGCCTGCTACGTAACCGCTGCGCGCGAGGCAGGCTGGAAAGTCACGATCGTCAGCTCCGACAAGGATCTGATGCAGCTGATCGACGAAGATGCCGGCATCGACATGCTCGATACGATGAATGACCGGCGAATCGGGCGTGCGGAGGTACTGGAGAAATTCGGGGTCCCGCCGGAAAAAGTCGGGGACGTCCTCGCCCTGATGGGCGACAGCGTCGATAATGTCCCCGGTGTACCGGGAATTGGCCCAAAGACGGCAAGCCAACTGATCCAACAATTTGGCGATCTTGAGACCGTTCTTGCAAGCACGGACCATATCTCGAAGCCTAAGCTCAAACAGTCATTGATTGATCATGCGCAGTCGGCGCGACTCTCGCGAGAGCTTGTGCGGCTGGTCTGCGATGCCAAGCTTCCAGAACCGCTCGACGCGCTGCTGATGAAGGGCATTCCCCCGGAACCGCTGCGGGAGTTCCTCGAGGACCAGGGCTTCAAGTCCCTGCTCAACCGGCTCAACGGCACGAGACCCGCTCAAGGGCGGAGCAGTAGCGGCGGCGGGATCAATGACGTCATGGCCTCGCTCGAGCGGAAGCCGAGCGGGCCTGCGCCAGCCGAGCAAATCGACGTTGACCGATCCAAGTACGAGACGGTCATCGACGAAAATGCGCTCGATCGTCTGATTGAAGAGGCGCGCTCGAGCGGCTTCGTTGCAATCGACACGGAAACGGATTGCCTTGACTGCATCGTTGCAAAATTTGCGGGCGTCAGCATCGCAACAGCGCCAAACAGGGCATATTACATCCCTGTCGGCCATAGCGGCGCAGACCTTTACTCGGATGCTCCCAGTCAATTGCCGCTCGAGCTCGTGCTCTCGAAGCTCAAGCCGCTGCTCGAAGACCCTTCGGTTCTGAAAATCGGCCACAATGTCAAATATGACTGGGTAATGTTCGAAAAGGCCGGAATCGAGGTAGCGCCGCTCGACGACACGATGATCATGAGCTTTGACCTTGATGCGGGCCGCTCCTTCGGGCACGGCCTCGACGAGCTCGCCAAGCTGCACTTTGATCACGAGTGCATCTCGTTCAAGCAGTTGTGCGGCAGCGGCGCCAAGCAGATCACGTTCGACAAGGTGCCGCTTGATGCCGCAACAGAATATGCGGCGGAAGATGCCGACATTGCTCTCCGGCTTTGGCTGAGGCTGAAGCCGCGCATTTCCGGGGAAGGAGCTGCGCGTGTCTATGAGCGCGTTGACAAGCCTTTAGTACCGGTCATCGCGCGCATGGAGCGCCGCGGAATCAAGGTTGACCGTGAGTATCTCGCTCGTCTGTCGGCGGACTTTGGTCGCGACATCCAGGCGCTCGAAGAAAAGATCTATGAGGCTGCCTGCGGCCCGTTCACGATTGGCTCGCCACAGCAACTGGGCCAGGTGCTCTACGACCGGCTCGGACTGAAGGGCGGGCGAAAAGGCAAGAGCGGCAACTATTCCACCGACGTAAACGAGCTTGAGCGATTGGCCGCCGAAGGGGTCGAGTGTGCGCGGCTGGTTCTCGAATGGCGCCAGCTCACGAAGCTCAAGTCGACCTACACCGACGCCCTCCAGGCCGTAATCAATCCCGAAACGGGCCGCGTGCATACCAGCTTTTCGCTGACTGGCGCGCAAACTGGCCGACTGTCATCAAACGATCCCAATCTTCAGAACATTCCGATTCGGACGGAAGTCGGTCGAAAAATTCGCGATGCGTTCGTTGCTGATCCCGGCAATTTGATTCTGAGTGCCGACTATAGCCAGATCGAACTTAGGCTTGCGGCGCACATGGCGGACGTCCCGCAGCTTAAGGACGCATTCCGGAATGGCGCCGATATACACAGCCTGACCGCGGAGGAGCTTTTCGGCACGGTCGATCGCGAGACTCGCAACCGGGCGAAAACGGTCAATTTCGCAATCCTTTACGGAATTTCCTCGTGGGGACTTGCTGGTCGGCTCGGCGTTTCGAAAGACGAAGGAAAGGCGATCATCGACCGTTACTTCGAACGCTTTCCGGGCATAAACGCTTATATTCATTCCACTCTTGCGGCTGCACGAGAAGAAGGCTTCACGCGAACCCTGTTCGGTCGAAGGACCCATTTCCTGCCGAACATTCGGTCATCAAATCCTTCGATACGCGGCGGCGCCGAGCGAG
>DASRBJ010000185.1:0-3905 GCA_035653695.1 Sphingomicrobium sp. | reverse complement strand
GCTCGGCTGACTTCGTCGGCGGCAGCGGCAAGGATCTGGCGGAAGCGATCCGACACGCGGCCCGCGAGAGCGAGTACCGTTATTTTTGGTTCGACTACGCGTCATCGGCGAAAGAAGCCCATGACCTGGAGCACAGTTGGTATCATCGCTATCGGCCAAGTGACAATCCCGCGCCGCCGAACAGCGTCGTAAGCTCCGCATGGCGGTGCACGATCCGAGGTTGTGCCGCCTGCGCGCTCGCTGCCGCCAGGTAAGGAAGCGCGCCGCTCCGCTCGCCTTGACACGTCGTGGGGGACTGGCTACGGTAGCGCAAGGCTCACGTAGCGATCCTACCGTGACTGTCTCTTCTCGCTCTGCCGATCTGTTGATCGATCCCTGCGGTCAGCTCTTGACGCTCGCGGGACCGCCCGGTCCAAGAAAGGGCCGCGACATGGCCGAGATCGGCCTGATCAAGAATGGCGCCGTGTACATTCGGAACGGCCGGGTCGCTGCCGTGGGACGCCGGTCCTCCGTACGCCGGATGCCGGGCGCCACCCGCGCGAGAACTATCGAGGCGACGGATGCGGTGGTTTTGCCTGGGTTCGTGGACTCGCACACGCACGCGCTGTTCGTCGGGACACGGGTCGATGAATACGTGGCGCGTCTTCGGGGGGCCACGTATGAAGAGATCGCCGAAGCGGGTGGCGGTATTCAAGCCAGTGCGGCTCGGTTGCGAAGAGCCTCGCCGTCGTCGCTCGTCGAACATTTGGTTCGCGTTGCGCCGCTGTTCTTCGAATACGGCACGACGACGGCCGAAGTAAAGAGCGGCTATGGGTTGGACGTGCGACAGGAACTCAAGATGTTGGAAGCCATCCGGCACGCCGCGCGAAGGACACCGTTTGAATTTGTCCCAACCGTGCTCTGTCATGACGTGCCGGCTGCACTGAAGACCGATCGCGGGCGGTACGTGAAGCAGGTGATGGACTGGTTGCTCCCGACTGTCGCTGGGCGGCGCTTAGCGGAATTTTGCGACGTTTTCTGCGACCGCGGATATTTTACGGTTGCTGAGGCCAAACGAATGCTGAAGGCCGCTGGAGGTGCCGGGCTCAAGCTCAAGCTCCACGCCGAGCAGCTTGCGCACACGGGAGCCGCGCGCATGGCCGCTGCGCTGAACGCGGTGTCGGTCGATCACGCCGATCATATCGGCGATGTCGATATGGCCGCACTCGAAAAACATGGCACGATTGCGACTCTGTTGCCCGGCTCCACGTTTCATCTCGGGGACCACCGATATGCGCCCGCGCGTCGCCTCATCGAGCGAGGCATTCCTGTCGCGCTGGCGACGAACTTCAATCCCGGGAGTTCGCCCACGCTCAACATGCAGATGATCCTCTCGCTGGCCTGCTCGCAGATGCGAATGATGCCGTCCGAGGCCATCGTGGCCGCCACATTCAACGGCGCGCATGCCGTCGGCCGGGCTGATCGTCTTGGCAGTTTGGAGCGCGGCAAGCAGGCGGACCTTGTGATCATGGACGTGACCGATTACCGGGAGATTCCATACTTCTTTGCGATGAACCACTGCCGGATGGTCATCAAGAACGGCCGCGTCGTTTATGCAAGGGAAAGGTAACGATGGACCGAATCATCGAATGCGTGCCGAACTTTAGCGAAGGGAGAAAACCGGAAACGATCGATGCGCTCGTCACCACTGCGATCGAGGTGGCCGGCGTGTACCTCCTCGATCGGGAGATGGACCACGATCATCATCGGTCCGTCCTCACGTTCGCAGGCTCACCGGAAGCCGTCGCGGAGGCCGCGTTCCGCTGTGTCCGTGTCGCGAGCACGTTGATCGATCTGCGCAGCCACCAAGGTGCACATCCTCGCGTGGGCGCCACTGATGTCGTGCCGTTCGTGCCGATCCGCGGCGTCACCATGGACGACTGCGTTGCATTGGCCCGACAAGTGGGCGCGCGTATCGGGCGGGAGCTCAACATCCCGGTCTTTCTCTACGAACGGGCAGCGTCTCGCCCGGATCGCGTCAATCTCGAAGCGATTCGACGCGGTGGATTGGAAGGATTGACGGCTCGAATGACCGAGGAGGCGTGGCGGCCGGACTTCGGTCCGGCCGCGCTCCATTCGACCGCCGGGGCGACGATCGTTGGCGCGCGGCCCCCGCTGATCGCCTTCAACGTCAACCTACAGTCAACCGATCTGCCGGCGGCAAAGGCGATCGCGAAGGCAGTCCGGTTTTCAAGCGGCGGCTTGCCGTTCGTGAAAGCGATCGGCGTCGATCTCACCAGCCGCGGTCTCGTCCAGGTCTCGATGAACCTGACCAATTTCGAAGAAACACCGCTTCACGTCGCGTTCGAGGCTGTCGCGCGGGAAGCCGAGCGGCGTGGGATCGCCGTGGCCGAAAGCGAGATCATCGGGTTGATCCCGCAACGCGCGCTGCTCCAGGTTGCGCAGCACGCGCTCAAAGTCGCCCGGTTCGACGCCGATCAGGTTCTTGAGACCAGACTCGATCACGCGCTGGCGGGCGCTCGGCAGCAATCGACGGCCACTAGGTCGACCGACGGAATCGCCCGTTCGGTGACTCAGTTCCTGTCCGCGGTGGCGCAAGGCACTCCCGCCCCGGGCGGGGGCAGCGTCGCCGCACTCGCGGGTGCCCTTGCCGCATCGCTGGGGCTCATGGCCTGTCGACTCGGCCCCCCGAAGCGCCAGCCAAGCGGAGGGACCAGCGATGAAGAGGCGGCCGCTCAGGTGCGGGCCGCTGAGCCGATCCTCCTCATGCACGCGACGCGACTTCAGGCGCTTATCGAAGCCGACGCTGCGGCCTATCAGGAGGTGCTGGAAGCCTATCGGCTCCCGAAATCCGATCCAAGTCGTGAGACGCGGGTCACCGAGACACTCCTCAGCGCGAGTCGCATTCCACTGGAGACCGCTGAACGCGCCCATGAGGCCGCAAGACTCCTGCTCGATGTGCGGCGCTATGCCAAGGCCTCGGTCGGATCGGACGTTCGCGTCGGCTTGTTCATGGCGATCGCCGCGATGGAGGGCGGGTTGGAAAATGCCCGTGAAAATATGAAATCCTTGAAGAATCAAACTCTTGCCGAAGATATCCAACAGCGCATCGGAAAACTCGAAGAAAGCCTTGTGCAACTAAAGGCCCTATGCTAGACTCCTGTCCTTCCGACAGACATCACCAAGCAGAAGGCAGATCGCGTACGCAATGGAAATCAAAGTCTTCAATAATAACGTCGAAAAAGCACTGAAGGTCGCCAAGAAAAAGCTGGCCGGCGAAGGCCTGTTCCGTGAGCTGAAGCGACGCCGATTTTATGAAAAGCCGAGTGTCCGGCGCAAGGCGAAGCAACGCGAGGCGCAGCGCCGACGGCAGAAGTGGCTGGCCAAGCGTCGAATGGACTAAGCGTTCTCTCCCTCCGTCTCGGTTCTTCCTCCTCGCTCCTCCTCCATGCGGAATGACGAAATCCACGCCGCGCTGCGTATCCTTCGTCGCGAAGTCAAACAGTGGCAAGAGCCGGTCGTCGGTGTCGTGGCCAAAGAGTCCCGCGACCCGTTCCGGATTCTGATCGCCTGTGTCCTGAGTCTCAGGACCAAGGATCGGACGACCGCGGAGGCGAGTCAGCGGTTGTTCGCGCTCGCTTCTACACCCTCCGCGATGCGCGACGTTCCGGTAGCCACGATTGAGAAGGTCATCTTCCCGGTCGGCTTTTATCGAGTGAAAGCCAAACAGATTCATGCCATCTGTGAGCAGCTCTTGAACGCATTCGGCGGCCGTGTCCCCGATTCGATCGATGAACTCCTGACCTTGCCGGGCGTAGGGCGCAAGACCGCGAACCTCGTCGTGACGGTCGGCTATCAGAAGCCGGGGATCTGTGTGGATATCCATGTCCATCGGATCAGCAATC
>DASRBJ010000184.1:0-4370 GCA_035653695.1 Sphingomicrobium sp. | reverse complement strand
ACGCCAGTCTCGACACGGCCGGTCACGACGGTGCCGCGGCCGGAGATCGAGAACACGTCTTCGATCGGCATCAGGAACGGCTTGTCGAGCGGACGCTCCGGAGTCGGAATCCAGTCGTCAACGGCGTCCATCAGCTTGAGGATCGCGTCGTGGCCAATTTCACGATTGCTGTCCTCGAGTGCAGCAAGAGCCGAACCGGCAACGATCGGAATATTGTCGCCGTCGAAGTCACGCTTCGAAAGCTCTTCGCGGATCTCAAGCTCGACCAGCTCGAGAAGCTCTGGGTCGTCGACCTGGTCAACCTTGTTGAGGAAGACGACCATGGTCGGAACACCGACCTGCTTGGCGAGAAGGATGTGCTCCTTCGTCTGCGGCATCGGGCCGTCAGCCGCCGAGACAACCAGGATCGCGCCATCCATCTGCGCGGCGCCCGTGATCATGTTCTTCACATAGTCGGCGTGCCCCGGGCAGTCGACGTGCGCATAGTGGCGCTTGTCGGTCTCGTACTCGACGTGAGCAGTCGAAATGGTGATTCCGCGCTCGCGCTCTTCCGGCGCCTTGTCGATGTTCGCATAGTCGGTGAACTCGGCCTGGCCCTTCTCTGCCAGAACCTTCGTGATCGCCGCGGTGAGCGAGGTCTTGCCATGGTCGACGTGACCGATGGTGCCGATGTTCACGTGCGGCTTATTCCGCTCGAATTTAGCCTTCGCCATTTTACGCCTCTTCTTTTCTGGAATTCGGGCGGCCCGCCCTCATCGCGGACGCGCCCATAACTACAAATTCGCAGTTACGCTAGCTTCGCCTTCACCTCGTCGGCGACGTTCTGCGGCACTTCGTCATAGTGCGAGAACTGCATCGTGTACTGCGCGCGCCCCTGCGTGAAGGAACGCAACTGGTTCACGTAGCCGAACATGTTGGCGAGTGGCACGATTGCCTCGACAACCTGGGCGTTGCCGCGACTGTCGGTGCCCTGGATCTGGCCGCGCCGGCTGTTGATGTCGCCGATCACGTCGCCGAGATAATCCTCGGGAGTGACGACCTCGACCTTCATCATCGGCTCGAGGATCTTGATTCCAGCGCGCTGCGCCGCCTCGCGCATCGCACCGCGACCGGTGATCTCGAAGGCAAGTGCCGACGAGTCGACGTCGTGGTACTTACCGTCGATGAGGTGCACTTCGAAATCGACGATCGGGAAGCCGATGAGCGAACCCGTTTCCGCCGTCTCGCGCATGCCCTTCTCGACCGACGGGATATACTCGCGCGGGATGTTGCCACCCTTGATCTCGTCGATGAACTGGAACCCACTGCCCCGCTCGCCGGGGACGAGCTTCACCTTCACCTCGCCGAACTGGCCAGAGCCGCCCGACTGTTTCTTGTGGGTGTAGGTAAGCTCGACGGGCTTTGCGAGATACTCGCGATAGGCGACCTGGGGGGCGCCGACATTTGCCTCGACCTTGAACTCACGCTTCATTCGATCGACGAGAATCTCGAGGTGAAGCTCACCCATTCCCTTGATGATCGTCTGGCCCGACTCATGGTCGGTCGTGACTCGGAAGCTCGGGTCCTCCGCAGCGAGTCGATTGAGCGCGATGCCCATCTTCTCCTGGTCGGCCTTGGTCTTGGGCTCGACGGCAACTTCAATGACGGGATCCGGAAACTCCATGCGCTCAAGCACGATCGGCTTGTTGGGGTCGCACAGCGTGTCGCCGGTCGTGGTCTCCTTGAGCCCAGCGATCGCGACGATGTCGCCGGCGTAGGCCGTCTCAATGTCTTCGCGATTGTTCGCATGCATGAGCAGCATGCGCCCGATCTTTTCCTTCTTGTCCTTCACCGAGTTAAGGACCGTGCCCTTCTCGAGCTTGCCCGAGTAGATGCGCGCAAAGGTGAGCGAGCCGACAAACGGGTCGTTCATGATCTTGAAGGCGAGCGCTGAGAAAGGAGCGGTGTCCGAGGCCTCGCGCGTGTCCGGCTCGTCCGTGCCTGGCTTCACGCCCTCGACGGGTGGGATGTCGATCGGGCTTGGCAAATAATCGACAACGGCATCAAGCAATGGCTGCACGCCCTTGTTCTTGAACGCGGAGCCACAAAGCACCGGAACGAACGAGAAATTGAGCGTTCCTTTGCGGATGAGCCTCTTGAGGGTGGCCGTGTCAGGCTCCGTGCCCTCGAGATAGGCTTCCATCACCGCATCATCTTGCTCGACGGCCATCTCGATGAGCTCCTGCCGTGCCGCAGCAGCGGCATCGGCAAGCTCAGCCGGGATTTCCTGATATTCGAACTTCGCGCCGAGACTTTCTTCAAGCCAGATGATGGCGCGATTCTCAACGAGGTCGACAAGGCCCTTGAAGCCACTTTCGATACCGATCGGCAGATAGAGCACGGCCGGACGTGCACCGAGCCGATCCTTGATCATCCCAACGCACATCTCGAAGTTCGCACCGGTGCGGTCGAGTTTGTTGACAAAGCACATGCGCGGAACGCGGTACTTCTCGGCCTGCCGCCAAACGGTTTCTGATTGCGGCTCGACGCCGGCAACCCCGTCGAAGCAGGCGACCGCGCCGTCAAGAACGCGCAGCGAGCGCTCAACCTCGATGGTGAAGTCGACGTGCCCGGGCGTATCGATGATATTGATCCGGTGCTCTTCGCCTTTGCCTTCGTCCGCGCGCCAGAAGCAGGTCGTCGCAGCGGACGTGATCGTGATGCCACGCTCCTGTTCCTGCTCCATCCAGTCCATCGTGGCGGTGCCCTCGTGAACTTCACCGATCTTGTAGGACTTGCCGGTGTAATAGAGGATGCGCTCCGTCGTCGTCGTCTTGCCGGCGTCGATATGCGCCATGATGCCGATATTGCGGTAGCGCTCGAGCGGATGGCTGCGGGCCATGTTCGTCAGTTCCTTAGCAGTGTGGGGAGCCGGCGGATCCGGCTTCCCCGAATATAGGTACGATTTTTACCAGCGGTAGTGGCTGAAGGCGCGGTTTGCCTCGGCCATGCGATGGGTGTCCTCGCGCTTCTTCACGGCATTTCCGCGGTTCTGCGAAGCGTCCATGAGTTCGCCCGAGAGACGCCCAGCCATTGTCTTTTCCGAACGGCTCCGAGCGGCTGAGATGAGCCAACGGATCGCGAGAGCCTGCGCGCGCTCGGGGCGGACCTCCACCGGAACCTGGTACGTCGCACCACCAACGCGTCGGCTGCGAACTTCGATGCCGGGCTTTACGTTGTTGAGCGCATCGTGGAACACTCCGATCGGGTCGCGCTTCAGCCGCGCCTCGACATTGTCGAGCGCACCATAGACGATGCCTTCGGCGACCGACTTCTTGCCATCGAGCATTACCGAATTCATGAATTTGGAGAGGAAAAGATGCCCGAAACGAGGATCCGGGAGAACTTCACGCTTCTCCGGACGGCGGCGACGAGCCATTGGACTATCCTTTCTCTCTTCAGCCTGTTCCGGGACTTGTTACCGCCCGGGGCTTACTCTGGCTTGATTACTTGGGACGCTTCGCGCCGTACTTGGAACGCGATTGCTTGCGATCCTTGACGCCTTGCGTGTCGAGCACTCCACGAAGAACGTGATAACGCACGCCGGGGAGGTCGCGGACACGCCCGCCGCGGATCAACACGACGCTGTGCTCCTGGAGATTGTGACCTTCGCCCGGGATGTAGCTGATCACTTCGCGCTGGTTGGTGAGCCGCACCTTAGCGACCTTGCGAAGCGCCGAATTCGGCTTCTTCGGAGTCGTCGTGTACACACGGGTGCAGACCCCACGCTTTTGCGGGTTCTGCTCCATTGCAGGGACCTTCGACTTGGCCTTCTGCGGTTCGCGACCCTTTCGGATCAGCTGGTTAATCGTTGGCATGAAGCCCTTCACCTTGTCTGTGCCGGAAGTCCCGGCGGTTACTTTGCCCAAAGCAAAAAGCGTGAAGTCCCGACAGCCTTTTAGCCGCCCGGCTTTCACGTCTTCGAGCAATGTTCAGCTCTTGTCCGGCGCCAGCGAACAACCATTCCTCTCGCGCGGACGTCGGGCACATAGCGACGGCGCCTCTTAGGGTCAACCACCAGGTCAGGTCCAACAGATGCGGGCGCACCGCTCGTCGAAAGAAACTCGCATGACCAAAGAGCACAAACTAGTGATGAGCCATCGGCACCCCCCGAGTCTTGAGTCGACGGGAGACACGTGCATGCCATTCGACCTTGCGACAATTGCTCTTGCGGCATTCATTCTGCAACCGCCGTCAACGGCGAACGGCGCACTATCGACCAATTCCGCTCCACAAGGGACAGCAACGACGCGATATTGCATGCATGTCGGGCCGCTGACGGGGGAGATTGCCGACAGGATCGAATGCTGGACCCGGGAAGAATGGGCGCA